>CAISZN010000531.1 GCA_903889985.1 uncultured Hyphomicrobiales bacterium
CCGCCATTCCACCAGATGCGACACTGGCGCGCGGTGATCCTGCCATCCTTCGTCACGGCACTCTTGATCCTGAAGGTGCAGGGATGGCGCGTCACCATGAAGAACTGCTCTTCCATGGTCAGCGAGATCTTGACGGGCTTGCGCACCAGCAGCGACAGCGCCGTCACCAGCGCTTCAAGCTTGATGTAGAGCTTGCCGCCGAAGCCGCCACCCAGATGGGGAACCTTCACGCGAACCTTGTTCTCCGGCAAGCCGAGGAAGCGCGCCATTTCAATGCGGACGAATGACGGCCCCTGGGACGCGGTGTGAATCGTGGCCTGCCCATCGACCACATCTGCGATGGTGACGAATGGCTCCATCGGAATATGCATGACCTGCTGGGTGCGGAACTCATGTTCGAACACGTGATCCGCCGACGCGACGGCAGCCTCCACGTCTCCGCGTCGCAGCTTGTAGTCCAAGGCGATATTGGTGCCGCGTCTGCCCTTGAGATGCTGGAGATCAGGGAAGGTCGCCGCGGGCTTCAACTCGTCATGAACGAGGACGGAGGATGCGGCTGCCTCCATTTCATCATAAACAGCGGGCAGCTCCTCATACTCCACGGTGATGAGGGCGAGGGCCTCTTCGGCAATCTTGCGGTCATAGGCCAGAACAACGGCAACCGGTTCGCCGGCAAAGCGCACCTTGCCATCCGCGAGGACAGGTTGGTCGTGGAAGGCGGGACCGTAATAGGGATGGGGAATGACGGTCTTGATGTCGTCGATCGTGACGACGCGATAAACACCTTCCAGTGCCGCCGCTGCAGAAACATCTATGCTTTTGATCAGCGCGTGGGGAAGTGTGCTGCGGAAGATCTTCCCGTGCAGCATGCCCGGGAGGCGCAGATGATGCACATATTCCGTCCGTCCCGTGACCTTGGCGCGGGCCTCAAGGCGGGGGATTGAGCGGCCGACTTGCGGCAAGGGATTGAGGTCGGACATGGCTTCACTCACACAGGTCGTGCAGCGCGCGCTTCAAATGGACGCTCAGCAGATGGGATTTGTAGTCGCTGGAGCCACGGCTGTCGGTCTCGATGTGGACCTCCTCTGCCGCCGCCTTGCCTGCTGCAGCGAGCAGGTCGTCATCGATGGTTCGTCCGCGCAAGATCGACTCCGCCTGCAGGAGACGGGTTGGACGGTCGGTCGCGGCACTGAGGATCAGGCGCAGATCAGCGCAGCGCGCCTCCTCCATCCTGACGCCGATGGCGAGGCCGATTGCAGGCCAGTCATGGGCGGAGCGGGTCGTGACCTTCACATAGCGCCGTCGCCAGCCCGGCAGCACCGGCACATGCAGGCGCATGATCAGTTCCCCCGTGCGAAGGGTCGTTTCATAATATCCTGCGAAGAGGTCGATGACCGGAAACCGTCGCACGCCCTGCGGCCCCACGACGGAAATGTCAGCGTCAAGCGAGGACCACACAGGGGGCAAGTCCAGATGGGGATCCGCATGGGCGAGATTGCCACCGACAGTTGCGACGTTCCGCACGCGCGGATTGGCCAGCGTCACCATGGTCTGCGCAATGACAGGCAGATGTAGCCCTATGTCCATATGGTGCTCAAGCTCTGCAAAGGTGGTCATCGCACCGATGGAAAAGCTACTTGCGTCAGCGCTCATCTCCACACCGTGAAAGCGCGGATCGACCTTCGCAAGACTGATCAGCGCTGATGGCTTGTACAGCTGGGCCTTCATCATCAGCATCAGGGCCGTGCCGCCCCCAAGGGGGCGAGCGGTGTCAGAGGCCTGCGACAGAAGCGCGAAGGCTTCTGTCAGATTGTCGGGCTCATGGATGTTCAGATCCGTCATCAAACTCACCAATGGTGCGTGAATGCTAAACCCGGAAGCCGCCGCGCTTGCGGCCTTCCGCAACGCTGACGAACAGCTCGTCGAGGGTCAACTTGCGCTTGATCATTCCCTGGCCATAGGAATAACCGATCAGGGTCTCCAGCGTGTGCCGGTTTGCATCTGTCAGCCCATATTCCCAGGGGTCTGGCCCCAATAGCTGGCGCTGCTCTTCCCAGGCGTGCCGATACCAGACCAGCGGCACGATGCGCGGGTTGAACATGCGCTTCATGGCGATCGCCTTGGCCTTGTCGAAAGCCTTGTAGAGGCTGATGGGCACCCAGGGGTTGGCCTCGACCACTTCCTTCTTGACGCCCATGACATGCATGATCGGAAAGATGCCGGTCTTCTTGTAGTAGCGCATTTCTTCGGCCTTATAGTCGTCGAACAGGCGGCCGACGGCTGGATGGCCATTGATGTAGGGCTCGATAAGGTCAGCGTGGATGACCGCGTCCAGTTCACCTGAGATGAGCATCTCTTCCAGTGTCTGGTCGTCTGCCAGCCGTGTCAGCTTCAGATCGGGTGGCGGAATGAATTCGACGTCCTCGTCGATTTCCGAAAACCACTCGATTGATTTGTGCGGCACGCCATATTCCTGCTCGAGAATGCCGCGCATCCAGAGAATCGCGCTCACCTGATAGGATTTGACGCCGACCTTCCTTCCGATCAGGTCCTTGGGTTCGCGAATGCCCTTTGTCGTATTCACGAAGACGAATTCATGCCGGAACCGGCGATGCAGAAACACCGGGATGCCCACGAAAGGATGGTCGGCGTCTTTAGCAAGAATGAAGGAGGAGGCGGACACCTCGGCGACGTCAAATTCGCGATTGCGCAGAAATCGCCAGTGACGGGTGCTGGAATCAATGTCGGTCAGGATCGTCAGGTTGATCCCATCCGCCTTCACGGTGCCATCCTTCAGCGGGCGCACGATCTCGTAGTTTCCGCAGGCCAGTGTGAGATGAATATCGCCCATCGGGTTCCGTCTCCTAATTGCGGGTCGTCTTGGCTATCTTGTGAACATTCCATCGGGTCAAAGCATTTTGGAATGTGCGATGTCCCGGCGCGTGTCGTTGCTTTCTGGGGGAGGAAACAACGACAACTGAAAGCCTTTCATGAAGGGGCACATCAGCCCGCTCGCCGGTGGCGAAGGTTGCGTGCACCCCTTCTGATTGTCCGAAGGCAAGGGGCAGCTCAGGATCAGCCGCCCGGCAGGTCCTTCGCCCATTTTTCCATGATCCTTTGATCAAGCGCCTTCGACGAGCGCGCGACGATGGGGAAGGTGTCCTTGCGGCGGAAGGGCTTGGTGGCATCAATGATCACGCGGCCATTGCGGCGATCCGTGTCGCCGTCATAACACATGGGATCCAGCGCCGAACTCCAGCCGCCTTCGATGATGTCGATGTCCTCACGGGTGTCGACGCGTGTCGACATGGCCCAGATGACATCATCAATGTTGGTGGGATCGATATCGTCGTCGACAACGATGGTCCATCGGTTGCAATAGGCGCCCGCGTGGCAATGGGCGGCAATCATGCCGGCCTGCTTGGCGTGGCCGCCGTAGAGTGTCTTGATGGAGATGGTGAGCCAGAAGCGGCTGCCGCCTGCCTCATGCGCCCAGACGCCCTTCACCTCCGGGATACCTGCAGCCTCCAGCTGGTTCCAGACTGCGCCACAACGATAGGTCCCAAGGTAGAAGGTGTTGTCATTGGGCGGCACGGCCGGGATCGCACCCACCAGGATGGGATCATTCCGGTGCATCATCGTCTCGATGCGAATGGCAGGCTCTGGACGACTTCCGCCGGCGTAGTAGCCGGTCCATTCCCCCAGGGGACCTTCCTGAATTTCATCGTTGGGATGGATGTAGCCCTCGAAGGCGATTTCGGCGTTGGCCGGAACCGGCAAGTCGGTTTTCGGCATGCGAATCGTCTCGACGGCTTCGCCAAAGATGCCGCCTGCCGCTTCGAATTCACTTTTCCCGTAAGGGATCTCGAGGCCCGACAGCATGAACAGGGCCGGATGGACGCCCACGACGACGGCCACAGGACATGGCTCACCCTTGTCGTGATATTTCTTCATGAGGATGCGCCCGTGCTTGCCGGGCGAGATCATGACAGAGGCCGTCTTGCGATCGTGCACCTGCACGCGATAGGCGCCGTAATTGATCCAGCCGGAGTCCGGATCCTTCATGATGACCATGCAGGCCGTGCCGATGAAGGGGCCGCCATCATGCTCGTGCCAGACAGGCGTGGGGATCTTGTGCAGGTCAACCGCATCCCCCTCCATCACGTTCTCCATCAGGGGGCCGCCATTGACCTCCTTGGGTGGGATGGATGGCGCGTTGCCCATGTATTTGCGCCACCATTGCACCAGCTCCATGTCGGTGCTCTTGGCGGGAATGCCCAATGCGACGTTGATGCGGGGGACGGAGGTCAGGATATTGGCCAGCACCCGGGTCCCCTTCGGGTACCCGGGGATCTCGTCGAACAGCACGGCAGGATTGCCCATCTTGCGCATGTATATGTCGACGATGCCGCCGATCTCCTCCTTGGGCTCGGCTCCCTTGATGACCTTGAGCTCCCCGACCGCATCAATTGCGGCAATCCAGTCACGAAGATCCTTGTTCGCCACGCTAGATGCTCCTTTGGACCAAGGCAGCGAGCCTTGTCGTTGGTATGGGATGATCGCAGCTTCGTTCACGCAAGGGGAAAGCCTCGCGCGCGCGCCGCTGAGATCAGTTGGTAAAGGGTTTCCGGCAGAACCGGGGTCTGCTGAATGCGGATTTCGAAGGGCGCGAGCGCATCCTCGATCGCCGAGATGATTGCTGCTGCGACAGGAATTGTCCCCACCTCGCCCACGCCCTTTGCACCCAGCGGATTCAGCGGGGAGGGGGTTTCGCGATACAGCGTCTCGAAACGCGGCAGCTCGGGTGACGTGGGCAGCAG
>CAISZN010000532.1 GCA_903889985.1 uncultured Hyphomicrobiales bacterium
AACCGTGAAGCGGCCTGAGCTGCGTTCGATGATGGCCTTCAGGCGCTGCGTCGCGTCGATCTCCTTCGAGATCGCATGGGTGCGCCACAGGCAGTGCAGGGTGGTCAGGCCATAGAGCGCGGTGATGATGAGCGAGAGGCGTGTCTTGTCACTCGCCAGCATCAGCCGGAACAGGCCGTAGTGCCAGACGAGCACGAAGCCGAAGGCGCAGATGCCGGTGAAGATCAGCCAGCGCAACAGCGGCGCACGATCCGTTGGAAATTCAGATTCCAGAGCCCGAAACGTCATCATCCTCCCCTCTGCCCTCTGCTGAGCGGAAGGGACCGCAATCGGGACAGTTCAGGCGAGTGTGACCCATGGGCCGCACGTGTCAAGGACGCGCTCACCCTCCCCCTTGCGGGGAGGGTGTGGAAGGGCTTCGGCACATGGTCCTCAATAGGGCTCGACCAGGCCCTCGATCGTGGTGCGCAGCATCAGGCGACGCTGCGTCGAGGGGAAGTCCGTGCGCGCATGGGTCGAGCAGCGATTGTCCCACAGCAGCACATCGCCGACCTGCCACTTGTGCGTATAGACGAAGTCCGGGTTCTCGCTGTGGTCGAACAGCTTGTCGAGCAGCGGCTGTGCTTCTGCATCTGACATGCCCTCGATGCCAACCGTCATGAGGCGGTTCACATAGACCGCCTTGCGGCCGGTCTGGTCGTGGGTGCGGAACAGTGGATGAATCGATTCGCCGAAGGACTCCGTGCCCTTGTTGTCGCCCTTCTGCACCGAGCCATAGTTGTAGTGGTGGCGCGCACGCTTGCCCTCGAGCTTGTTGCGCAGTTCGGGGTCAAGAGTCTCATAGGCTGCATAGCCGCTGGCAAACAGTGTGTCGCCGCCTTCGCTGGGGATCTCGACCGAATAGAGCAGGGTGCCGGCATCGGGCTTGGCCGAATGGATCATGTCGTGATGGAACATCATCTCGCCATCGGGCAGCACGCCGATCGGCTCGCCATTCTCGCGGATGTTCGAGATCATCATGATGTTGGGCAGGATCTTGTCGAAGCCCGGTGGGAAATGCTTGGGCGGACGGCGGATGTGGCCCAGTGGCCCGAAATATTCGGTGAGCCGCAGCAGAGATTCCTGCGACAGGGTCTGCCCGCGGAAGAGGATGACGATATGGTCGAGCCAGGCCTTGTTGATGGCCGCCACATCGGCCTCGTTCAGGGGCTGCGACAGGTCGAGGCCGCGCAGCTCAGCACCGATGTGCTTGGTCAGCGGCACGATTTCGAGACGGCTCTTCGTCGCGATGTTCATGGGTGTCCCCTCCGGCTGGGATCATAAGATTGCCGCGACCATACAGGAGCCCGGAGCAGTGGTGCAACCGAGGTCGTCCGACAGATTGCGAAAGGCGCCGGGATGCTTCATTCTGGGGGCAAGGTCCGCAAGGCGGCACATCGACATTCGGGAGGGTTCATCACCATGACTGCCAGCGGACTGCGTCGGCCCAAGTGCCGCATCCTCGGAGGAGTCGCATGATCAAGCCGGTTGATCTCTATTGCTGGCACTTCATGTCCTATCCGCATCTGGCTCCGGACTTTGATCAGACGAATGACACGGGCTGGGTGACGGTTCCCAATTCGCTCTGGGACAAGCAGAAGTCGCGCGGCCTGCTGCGCGAATACATCGACCAGCTGGTCTATGCCTCGGAGATCGGCTTCGATGGCATGGTGCTCAACGAGCATCACCAGAACATCTACGGGCTGATGCCCTCGCCCAACATCATTGCTGCAGCCCTCGCCCATGCGACCAAGAAGGGCCGCATCGTGGTGCTCGGCAATCTGCTGCCGCTGCATGCCAATCCGCTGCGCGTGGCGGAAGAATACGCCATGCTCGACAATATGTGCGATGGCCGCCTCGTGGCCGGTTTTGCGCCCGGTTCGGGACCAGAGACCTTCAACTACGACGTGCCCTCGGCCCCTTCGCGCGAGCAGTTCTGGGAGGCGGTCGATCTCATCCGCCGCGCCTGGACCCAGCCCGGCCCCTTTGCCTATGAGGGCAAGCACTATCCCCTGCGCTATGTGAACCCCTGGCCGCAGCCGACGCAGGATCCCCATCCGCCGATCTGGATCCCGTCTGGCCGCTCCAAGGGCACGCTGCGGGAGATCGCCAAGCACGGCTACTGCTACTTCCTGTCCTCGCGAAGCCATGGCTCGGCGACGGCCAAGTCCCAGCGGCTCTTCGAGCAGGTGCTGGGCGAATATGGCCAGCGCTACGAACCCCATCGCATGGGCATCCTGATGTCGGTCGTCGTGGGCGAGACCGACAAGGAAGCGCAGGAGATGGGCAAGGAAGGCATCTGGTACTTCCTCAAGAACTGCCTCAAGGGCCACCAGCGCCGCGAGGGCCGCCAGCTCACCTACGGTCCGGGCGTGCCCTATATCCCCTCATCCGAATGGGGCGACTTCCTGCGCACGACCGATCCGACGACGCCGCTGCTCGGCGATACGGAGGACTGGGACGACCTGCAGCGCTCCGCATCGATTCTCGTGGGTAGCCCCGAGACGATCTACCAGCGCCTGCGCAGCCTTCTCGAACTCGCACCCGTCGGCAACCTTCTGCTGCAGTTCCATCTCGGCAACATGGACAATGCCTTCGCGCGCAAGAGCATGCACCTCTTCGCCACGCAGGTGGCGCCGCGCCTGCGCGAGGATTCCATCCGGATCTTCGGAGAGAAATATCCCTATCTCGCAGATGCCAAGGTGGCGGAGGTGGTGAAGTGAGCCTGCGCCTGATCAAAGTGCGTGGCCGTGAGGTCGCGATCCTGGAAGAGGGTTCCGGGGAGCCGCTTGTCTATCTGCACGGTTTTGCCGACGTCCATGCGGCGCCCGGTGAGTTCCAGGCCTTCCACAAGCGTCTCGCCAAGGGCCGCAGGCTCATTGCGCCAGCGCTGCCGGGCGTGAACGGCTCCGAGGAGCTGCCCGAGGGCCGCAACATCGAGGATGTCGCCTTCCACATGATGGAGGTGATGGACGCCCTCGGCCTCGAAAAATTCGACATTGTCGGCCACTGCGCCGGCGGCTGGGTGGCAGCCGAAATGGCCGTGCGCCATCCGGAGCGGGTGAAGAAGCTCGGCCTCATCGGCGCGACGGGCCTGTTCGTCGAGGGCGAGCTGATCGGCGACGTCTTCATGCATGCCCAGCCCGAGCGTGGCGTGGAATACCACAGCCTGCGCAACCTGCTGTTCCGCAACGCCGACCATCCCATCGCGCTGCAATATTACCCCAATGGTCGCGCCGACATCGACACCGAGGTCCGGCGCTACCAGATGCTGCGCTTCGGCTCCTTCTTCGGTTTTCGGCCGCCGTATTTCTACAACCGCGTCCTGCGGGACCGGCTCTATCGCGCCGCCATGCCCTCCTGCGTGGTTTGGGGCGGGGCGGACCACATGGTGCCGCTGGCCCATGGCCGGTTCTATGCGGAGGGACTTGGCAAGTCCCAGGCCCTGCATGTGGTGCCCGGCGCCGGACATGCTGTTCACCTGGAAGAGCCCGACGCCGTTGCAGCCGTGATCGAGCGTTTCCTGACAGGTGCGTGACAGACGCGGTCTGTCCCGCTAGAAGCCTCCGCTCAAGGGGCGGACGCAAGGCGTCCGCCGGAGGGAACGGAGACCTATGATGGCAGGCAATAAGACCCCGTTGCGCGGCATGGCTCTGGTCGCGGCGCTCATCGCCAGCGGTCCCGCTTTCGCGCAGAACGTGGACTTCGCGCGCAAGACCATCACGATCTATATCGGCAACACGCCGGGTGGCAGCTATGACCTCTATGGCCGCATGCTGGCGCGCTTCTATGGCAAGTTCCTGCCCGGCAATCCCACGGTGGTGGCCACCAACATGCCGGGAGCGGGCACCCTGCGCGCCGCCAACTACATCTACGAAGTCGCCCCCAAGGACGGTACGGCCATCGGCATCGTGACCGAGACGCTGGCGCTTGAGCAGGTCGTCGGCAATCCCTCGGTGCAGTACGACGCCGCCAAATACCATTGGGTCGGGCGCTTTGCCTCCTCCAACAACATCCACTTCCAGTGGTTCACGGCCAAGGTCCAGTCGGTCGAGGACGCCAAGAAGACCGAATCCGCAGTGGCCGCGGCCGGCGCGGGCAACCTCTCCGAGGTCATTCCCAACCTGCTGAACAAGGTGCTGGGCACCAAGTTCAAGGTCATCAGCGGCTATCCGGCCTCGGCCGAGAGCATGCTCGCGATGGAGCGCGGCGAGGTCGAGGGCGCTGCCGGCTCCTGGGCTGCCGTGCGCATCGGCAAGAAGGACTGGCTGGCCGAGAAGAAGATCAAGATCATCCTGCAGGATGTCCCCGAGCGCAGCCCCGACCTGCCGGATGTGCCAGCCCTTGGCGAACTTGGCGACAAGCCGGCCGACAAGCAGCTGCTCCAGCTCTATGCCGCCGGCGGCGCCATCGGCCGTTCCTTCATCCTGCCGCCGGGCACACCCGCCAATGTGGTGAAGACCATGCAGGACAGCTTCAATGCGATGGTGAAGGATCCTGAGGTGATCGCCGAGATGCAGAAGGCGAGCCTCGACCTCGAGCCGCTTCCGGCCGAGCGCCAGTATGCGGAAGTGCAGAAAACACTGGCGACCCCGGACTCCGTGAAGCAGCTGGCCCGCAGCATCTTCGGACGCTGAAGGGCGCACTCTTTCACCCTCCCCCTTGCGGGGAGGGTCGGAAATGCAAAGCATTTCCGGGGTGGGGGTCGCGCGCGATCAGCGCGCGTAAGACCCATCGCGGCTTCAACCAAACCCGAGAAGAAATCGTAGCCTCACCCGACCCCGCCGCACTGCGTGCGTCGACCCTCCCCATCGAGGGGAGGGTGGGTCTCTGCGCTTCGGCTTTACCGTCGGCGCTAACCCAAATGCCTGAAACGGAGCAATATTTCCTTCACCACGCAGGCAAGGAATTTTGCGCTTCATCCCATCCGGTGACTGAAATCAACCGTTCAGGAACCCGTAGATCCACAGGATCGTGGAGATCTACGAAGGGGTTTTGCATGTTTCAGATGATTGCCGGTCAGGATGCCCAGTCTCCTGCTTCAGCACGTCATGCACTGGAATCGATCCGCAGGCATCTTGGCATGGAGGTCGCCTATATCTCGGAATTTGATGGCGACCGCTCCGTCTTCATCGAAGTGGATGCCCCCGGCCTTGAACATATGATCAAGCCCGGTGACTCGCGCTCGCTCGACGATGTCTATTGCCGCCATATCCTGGCCGGAACCCTGCCCGAGATGATGGGCGATACCGCAGATTATGAACTTGCCCGCTCCATGCCGATCACGGCCGCGGTTCCCATCGGCGCCCATATGAGCGTGCCGATCCGGCGCGAGGATGGCAGCGTGCTTGGCATGTTCTGCTGCCTCAGCCCGACCCCCAACAAGTCGCTCAACCCGCGCGACCTTCAGGTCATGCGCGTCTTTGCTGACATTGCCGGCAAGCAGATCGCCAGCGACATCGACGCGCGTCGCCTTGCAGACGTGAAGCGCGAGCGCATTGCCTCCCTCATTGCAAACAAAAGCTTCGGTTTTGCCTTCCAGCCCATCTGGGATTTCCGCGCCAGCAAGCCGACGGGCTTTGAGGTGCTCTGCCGCTTCACGCCACAGCCTTACCGCTCGCCTGACAAATGGTTCCACGATGCCTTCGAGGTTGGCCTTGGCATTGACCTCGAAGTGGCTGTCCTTGTCAGCGCGCTCGAACAGCTCGCAGCATTCCCTCAGGATGTCTTCCTCTCGATCAATTCCTCGCCCGACACGATCCTGAGCGGTCATCTCGAGAAGCTGCTCGAAGGCTACGACTTCTCGCGCATCGTCCTGGAGATCACCGAGCACGCGCCGGTGGCCGACTATGAACTGCTGCTCAGCAAGCTTGCGGTCCTGCGTGCGCAGGGCTTGCGGCTTGCCATCGACGATGCGGGTGCCGGCTATTCCAGCCTGCAGCACATTGTCCAGCTGCAGCCTGACATCATCAAGCTCGACATGAGCCTGACCCGCGCCGTCGATGTCGATCCGGCGCGCCGCGCCCTGGCCTCGGCCCTGATCTTCTTTGCCCGCGAAACGGGAAGCCTCATGGTCGCAGAGGGAATCGAGACAGCTTCGGAACTCGAAACCCTGCAGCTTCTTGGTGTGCCGAAAGGCCAGGGCTATTTCCTGGGTCGCCCTCTCGATTGTGCTGGCGCACAGTCGTTGCTGCGCGAGACGGACATGGCAATGGCGAGCTGAGAGAGTCCAGTTCGCCCCACCCTCCCCCTTGCGGGGAGGGTCGGAAATGCGCAGCATTTCCGAGGTGGGGGGCGCGCGCGATCAGCGCGCGTGTGAATCACTCTGCAGCTTCAACAAGCCCGATACGAAATCGCTGCCTCACCCCACCCCGCCGTGCGTCGCACATCGACCCACCCCGTCAAGGGGAGGGTGGTTCGCGTGCCTCACTTCGCAATCGTCTGCCAGATCACTTCGCGGTCCGCCGGCCATTTCAGCCGATAACCGAGCTTGATCTCCTTCGTCTCGCCGGCGCCGACGTCCAGCGTCCAGCCCATCACGCCGCGCTTGTCGTCGACGATCTTGTCGGTTGGCGGTGTTGTTGCGGGGGCGGGCAGCTGCTCCACCGTGATCGCCGTGTTTTCCGAAATCGGAATCTGGTCGATGAGCGACACGCTCACCTTGAACTTGTGGAGGTTCTTCACCGTCGTGCGGAACTCGCGCTGTTCGCTCTTGGTTTGCCCGAACCAGGTCGGCTCATTCTCCTTGCGACGGATCGGCGAGCGCGTCACTTTCACGCTGTCGTCTGCGCCAAAACCGAGGCTGAGGCTGTCGCCTGGCGCCACGAGGCCGATGCGGCCTGTGCCAACGAAAATGCCGTCACGGGTCAGCGTCACCGCACCCGGCAGGATCGGCGCCTCTTCATCATTGGTGAGCTTGACCTGCAGATAGGCCGTCTCATCGAGGGCAGGCGTCGCCTTCACCACAAGCTGTGGTGACACGGTCGCCGTCGAGATGCGCAGGGTCATCACGGAGCCATCCGTGGGCACGTCGATGCGTCCGCCGATCCGGAAGCTTGCCTGGAAGGCGCCAGCATCAAGCTGCGCTTCCTGCTCCCGTGCCGGCACCGGAGCGGGACGCGCAACTTCGACGCTCTCGTCTGCTGACTTGCTGCGTGCGACGCCAAGGGGCCCGGGGGCCAGCGCGCTTGCTGCGGGCGCAGCAGCATAGGGTCGCGGCTCCCAGAAGGCGAGGCGCTGGGTCTGCAGGTCGGGCGCGCTGGTGCCGCGCTTGGCACGCACGGTGGAGACCGAAAGCGCCACACCCGACCAGTCCTCGCCGGTGCGCTGGCTGATCGCCGCGCGGCGCACGAGCTCGAGTGCCGGCCTGCCACTCATGTCGCCCGTGTCGAGGCGCGCGTCATAGACTGGCTGCCACGAGGCCTGTCCGACACGATAGGTCAGTGCGACGGCGAGCTTTGTTGCAGCTTCGCTTTCCACCTGCACCACCACGTCGCGAAGGGTCTGCGCCGTTGGCCGCTGGCGCGCCTGTTCGAGCGCCTGAATGTCCTCGTCAATCTCGCGGGCCTTGCTGCGCGCGGCGCGCAACTCATCGCCGATCTTGGCCATGGCCTGTCCCACCGTGTCCCAGGCTGCGGTCCACTGGGCGATGTCGAGGGGCTTGCCATCAGGCGAGAGCTTTTCAGGGCCCGTCTGTGCAAAGCGCTGGATCATCGCCTTCTTGCCTTCGAGCGCATCAAGCGTCGTTTGCCAGGCCTCGCGCTCGGCACGCAGCACGCGCAGTTTCGCCTCCGCGGCATTGTCGCCGGTGCGATTGGTCACGCCCGAGGTGCGCAGCTCTACGGAGCCGATCACGACGCGTGCGGCGCCGGCAGCCTCCACCCGAAGCGAATTGGGATCGATGGTTGCCGGCAGACCACGGAAGATTACCGTCGATGCGCCCTGTGGCAGGTCCACGTCACCCTTGCGCTGAACGCTCGCAGCATCCGGATAGACCGTCACCGCATCGATGGACGAGCGGATGTCCACATCCGCTGCCATGGCATAGCCAGTGAGGGCGAATGGCAGCATCAGCACGAGGGGCAGGGCAGTGATGCTGTGGCGCAGGTAGGTCATGTCAAATATTCCCGTTTGTTCGGCTTGGGCATAGCCATGGATAAGTGCGGTGAAATTCCGGCGAAGGCTGGTCTGCATTTCGGCATGGGTGTGTGCTGTGCGCTGACGCACATCTGCCATGCGGGCTTGCACCTCGACGCAGCGGGACGAATACATCATGGTGCCGCCGACACTGACCTGACCTTGAGATGACCGACCAGCCCACCACCCGCCTGCCGCTGCACATCCGCATCGGCCGTAATCCATGGATCCTGCTGCTGCTGACGACGTTCTTCTGGGGCGGCAACGTGGTGGCGGCGCGCGTCGCCGTGGGGGAGATCTCACCCATCGTGCTGGTGGGCCTGCGCTGGGTCATCTGCACGGCGGTCGTGCTCGTGGTGGTGCGCAGAAACCTGCTCCAGACCCTGCGTGAGCTGCGTCCGCACTGGGCCTTTCTCCTGCTCATGGGTGCGCTTGGCTTCACGGCCTCCAACACCCTGCTCTATGAGGGCGCGCGCTTCACCAGTGGCGTCAATGTGGCGATCATTCAGGGCGTGCTGCCGGTCATGGTGCTGGCCGGCGCGCGCATCATGTGGGGCGTGCCTATTGGCCCCGTGCGGGCCGTCGGTGTGACTCTGACGGTTCTTGGCATCATGCTGATTGCCAGCGAAGGCGACCTTTCGCGACATGCGCAGCTGCAGTTCAACAAGGGCGACCTGCTGGCCCTTCTGAGTGCCGCGCTCTATTCGCTTTACACACTCGCCCTGCGCAACCGGCCGCCCGTGTCCGGCTTTGCCTTCTTCATCGGGCTTGCCATCGCAGCCATGGCCTCATCCGTTCCGGCCATGGCCGTGGAGACCGCCCTTGGCGCCTCGATCTGGCCCGGCTGGAAGGGACTGCTGGTCCTGCTCTATGTGGCGATCTTCACATCGCTGCTCGGCCAGCTGTTCTGGATCCGCGCGGTGGAGCTCATCGGCCCCGGCCGCACGGGCGTCTTCCAGAATCTGGTGCCAGTCATGGGCGCGCTCTGCGCCGTGGTATTCCTGCGCGAGGATTTCCACTGGTATCACGCGGCCTCCCTCGCATTGGTGCTCGGCGGCCTGATGATCTCGGAGCGGTTCGGGCGGTAGGGTGCTGGACCGCGAGCCTCCCGCTCGCATGGCTCTCTACGCCAGAGGCCCCTCATCCTCCCGTTCTCCCCGCGCGCGGGGAGAAGGTGGCGGAAGCATCGAGCTTCAATGTTGGTCGTTCGTCACGCATCGGCGTGCGCGACTCCCTCTCCCGCTTGCGGGAGAGGGTTGGGGTGAGGGCCTGGGGCGTAGAGCGCGTGCGCGCGAGGACGCGCGCGGTCCATGCAGTGCGCTGGACCGCGGACGTCCTCGTCCGCCCCTTGTCAGCCCTTCACGGCGTCGTTGTAGTAGCTCAGGTCCACATACTTGTGCGGATCGGTGAGCGAGGAGCCGGGCTTCCCATAGCGCGTGCGCAGGTCCAGCACCGCGCGGATGCCATCGATCGTCACCGCGCCCTTGGGCGTCAGGCCGGACTTCGGCGACAGCAAGCTCGCCATCACCGCGCCCGCCACCGGCGGCTTGATCTCGGGCATGTTGCGCAGGAGCACCTGCGTCGCCTCGTCCTTGTTGGCCGGGTCGAGCGTCCACTCCAGGCCATCGAGATAGGCTCGGATGAAGCCCACCAGCTTCGAGCGGTTCTGCGCGGCCCAGCTGCGGCGCGCGGCAAAGATGCCACCCTGATAGTCGGGCAGCGTGTCCGTGCTCTTGGCAAGAATGTTGAAGCCCTGCGCGCGGCCAATCGAGGTGAAGGGCTCGATGGTCATGGTGGCAGCATGCTGGCCAGCCTTGACGCTCTCCCAGCGCTGCGGCGTCGCGCCAACGGCAACACGCTCGTAGCTGCCCGGCGTCACGCCACCCTTTTCCAGCATGTGGTAGAACACGAAGGCAAAGCCCGTGCCCGGCGCATCAAGCGCCAGCGACTTGCCCGACAGGTCGCCAACGCTCTTGAGGTCGGGCTGCGCGACGATGGCAAGCTCGATCTGCGTGGCGCCGATGAAGGCAAAGAAGTCAGGCGTCTCCGGCAGCGCCACGGCGCCCTGGCCTTCGGTATAGGCGACGACGTTGTCGAAGGCCGTGCCTGCGATGTCGAACTCACCCTTGGCCAGCGCTTCCGCCTGATAGGCGGAGGAGGGCGTCATGGTGATGTTGAGGTCGATGCCATGCTTGGTGAACCAGTCCTTTTCCTGCGCAACAAAGATCGGCAGATTTGGCGCGCCCGGAAAGGCGATGAGCTTGACGGTCTCGGTCACTTGGAGGCTCCGGTCTTGGTGGCGTTCTGAATAGCGCGCCAGATGGTGTAGGGCGTGACAGGCATGTCCACATGGCGGATGCCATAGGGTTTCAGGGCGTCGACGACGGATGCGACAAGGGCGGAAAGCGCCGGTGTCGTGCCGCCTTCGCCCCCGGCCTTGATGCCCAGCGGATTAGTCGGCGACAGTACTTCGGCAATTTCGGCCGTAAAGGAGGGCACATCGCCCGCGCGCGGCATTCCATAGTCCATGAAGGAGCCGGTCAGCGGCTGGCCGGTCGACGGGTCGAGGTGGCACAGCTCTAACATGGCCTGCCCGAGGCCCTGCACGATGCCGCCATGGGTCTGCCCATGCACGATCATCGGGTTGATGCAGCGGCCCACGTCATCCACCGTCGTATAGCGCGTGATTTCATATTCACCGCTCTGCGGATCAAGCTCGATCTCGCAGATCGCCGTGCCATTCGGGAACACAGGATCATGCATCTCGTTCTCGCGCTGGATGGCGAGCCCGCCCTTCAGATCATCCGGCAGGTCGAGATCCTTGGTCACATCAGCCAGCTCGAACAGGCCGATGCGGAAGTTGGTATCGCGCACCTCGAACTGTCCGTCGTCGTAATTGATCTCATCGACAGGCACCTTGAAGTGCAAGGCAGCGATCTTGCGGCCCTTTTCGACGAGGTCATGGGTGCCAAGCGCGATCACAGTGCCCGCGTGGCGCATGGAGCGACCCGAATGGGAGCCGCCACCCACGTGCACAATGTCCGTGTCGCCGACGATGATTTTCACGCGCTCGACGTCGATACCGAGCATGTCGGCAGCCACCTGCGCAAAGCTTGTCTCGTGGCCCTGTCCGCTCGGCTGGGTGCCGATCACCACGTCCACGATGCCTTCGCTCTTGACGGTGATGTCTGCGCGCTCCTTCGGCGAGCCGATGGAGCTTTCAACATAGTTGGCAAGGCCGACGCCCAGCAGCTTGCCGCGACCCTCGGCACTCTTGCGGCGCTCGGCAATCTTGTCCCAATCGGCGAGCTGCATGGCCCGGTCCATATTGGTTTCATAGGTGCCGCTGTCGTAAACCGCCCCAACACCATTGGTGTAGGGCATGGCTGTTGGCGCCACGAGATTCTTGCGGCGCAGCTCGATCTTGTCGAAGCCAAGTTCCTCGGCCGTGAGATCGATCAGCCGCTCCAGCGCGAAGTTCACCTCCGGGCGGCCCGAGCTGCGATAGGCCTGCGTTGGCATGGTGTTGGAAAACACCGCGCGCGCGCGCAGCGTGACAGCGGGAATGTCATAGGAGCCGGGAATCAGCCCCGAGCCCTTGCCGAGCGGCGAGAATGAAACTGCACGCGCGCCAACGTTGCTGAGATTGTCAGCACGCATGCCAAGGAAGCGGCCGTCCCTGGTCAGCGCCAGTGAGACCTTCGAGAGCAGGTCGCGGCCCTGATAGTCGGAGAGGAAGGCCTCGGAGCGCGTCGCCGTATATTTCACCGGCCGCCCGAGCTTCTTCGTAGCCCAGAGGACGAGGCCGAATTCCACATAGACGCGGTTGCGCGTACCGAAGTTGCCGCCCACGTCATAGGAAAGCACGCGCAGGTCCGACGGCTTGATGTTCAGCGCGAACGACAGCTCGGCCTTCTGGCGCACCGCACCACCACTGCCCGCATAGAGCGTGTAGCGGCCGGTCGCGGCATCGTAATGCGCCAAAGCTGCACGTGGTTCCAGCGGCACGCCGGTGACGCGCGCGATGTGGAATTCATGTTCCACCACATGATCGGCGGTTGCGAAGGCGCGGTCGGTGGCCTCCTTGTCGCCAAAGAAGGTCTCGACCATCACGTTGTCGGGCACTTCGTCCCATACGGAGGCTGCACCTGCTGAAGCCGCCTCGCGGGTGCCCAGCACGAAGGGCAGTTCCTCGTAGTCG
>CAISZN010000533.1 GCA_903889985.1 uncultured Hyphomicrobiales bacterium
ACGAGGTGGCGGTCGATATAGAGGAGCGTCGTCCCATCGGGCTGGGCCTCAACAACATGGTCGTCCCAGATCTTGTCATAGAGCGTGCGAGCCTTCGCCATCGTCGTTTCCTGTACTGCCCGGGCGGCATTTGAGGATAGGGTTGGCGCTCTTCTAGCCGGAGTTGGCGTGGGAAGGAAGTATCTCTTGCCACCGGCCCCCAAGGGCGGAATATCAAGCCCAGCTTATCGCGCAGAGGCCCGGATGTCGGAACGACCCAAGGTTGCCCCCTATCTCACCGTGACGCCCGCCGCTGCGGCCATCGCCTTCTACACGACGATCTTCGGGGCGCGGCAGAAGGCGCTGATGCCCTCTCTGGACGGGCTGCGGATTGCCCATTGCGAACTGGAGATCAACGGTGGCTCGGTGATGGTGGCCGACATGTTCCCCGAATTCTCGCAGGGCGCACGCCCACCCATTCCGGGGGAACCCTCCACAATGTCGGTCAGCCTCGAATTCGGCAGCCGCAAGGAGGTCGACGACGTTTTCGCCCGCGCCACCCAGCTCGGCGCCAAGGGCGAGGTACAGCCGACCAATACCTTCTGGGGAACGCGCTTCGCCGTGCTGCGTGACCCGTTTGGCCATCGCTGGATGCTGAACGGGCCGCTCGGCGGCTGAGGCCCTTCATGCGGGCACCCGAGAGACTCCCTCGCCCCGCTTGCGGGGAGAGGGTTGGGGTGAGGGGTCGTCGCGCTCTTCAATGAACGGGGGAGGCGAACCGCTGCGCCCTCACCCTGACCCTCTCCCGCTTGCGGGAGAGGGGACGCGCACGATGGCGCGAGCCCTTTACTGGACCAGCTTGGGGCCACCCGAACGCGGCGGCTCGTTTTCCTGCATGATGCCGAGGCGGCGGGCGACCTCCGTATAGGCCTCCACCAGTCCACCCATGTCGCGGCGGAAACGATCCTTGTCGAGCTTGTCGTTCGACTTGATGTCCCACAGGCGGCAGGAATCGGGAGAGATCTCGTCGGCGACGACGATGCGCATCATCTCGCCTTCCCACAGGCGGCCGCATTCCATCTTGAAATCGACCAGACGGATGCCAACACCGAGGAAGAGGCCGCAGAGGAAATCGTTGACGCGGATGGCAAGCGCCATGATGTCGTCGATCTCCTGGGGCGTCGCCCAGCCGAAGGCGGTGATGTGCTCTTCCGACACCATCGGGTCGTTGAGCGCGTCGTTCTTGTAATAGAACTCGATGATCGAGCGCGGCAGCTGCGTGCCTTCCTCGATGCCAAGGCGCTGGGACAGCGAACCCGCCGCCACATTGCGCACCACCACTTCGAGCGGCACGATCTCGACTTCGCGGATCAGCTGCTCGCGCATGTTGAGCCGGCGGATGAAGTGGGTCGGGACACCGATGTCATTGAGGTGCTGGAACACGAATTCGGAAATCCGGTTGTTCAGCACGCCCTTGCCATCGATGACTTCATGCTTCTTCGCATTGAAGGCCGTCGCGTCGTCCTTGAAATGCTGAATCAGGGTACCCGGCTCCGGGCCCTCATAGAGGACCTTGGCCTTGCCTTCATAGATGCGCCGGCGGCGATTCATCATTCTCAACCGTAGCTCGAGAAATCCATCCTTGTCCGGTGGCTCCCGCCCGACGGGGTCGCTCTGCTGAGCTCGGCGTCGGAGCGTCGGCCACCAAAGACCGGAAGACCCGGGAGCTCACGTCCCCGGGCCATTCGAGGGCAACCTATCCCATCGGGTGGGGCGGCACAATCACAGCCATGAGGTGCGAGGACGCCTTTACACGGCTCCTTGATCTGCCACAGGGCGCCTTGAACTTGCGGATACTAGGAATGACACGTGGTCATGGTTATATCCGGGCTCGCGCCCCTGGCGGCGCGGGACGGTTCTGAGAGGAGATCGGTATGGGCACGTTCGACAAGCGCGAAGAGGCATTTGAGAACAAGTTCGCGCATGACGAGGAGCTCGAGTTCAAGTCCTTTGCCCGCCGCAACAAGGCGCTTGGCCTTTGGGCAGCTGAAAAGCTCGGCAAAACAGGCCCGGCTGCTGATGCCTATGCCAATGAGGTCATCGCCGCAGAGCTGGAGGAAGCTGGCGACGAGGACGTGTTCCGCAAGATTCGCAAGGATTTCGATGCGGCCGGCGTGGCCCAGTCCGACCATCAGATCCGCCGCACCATGGAAGATTTCCTGGCTGCGGCCCGGGAAGACGTGAAGAAGAACGGCTAAGGCCAGGCCAAGCGCCTCAAGATCCGATTCTGCGGTCTGCTTTTTGGCAACCACTTCATGCGAGGGTCACGCAATGACCCTCGCGAATGCGAATCAACCTGTCACGGGTGCCCTGCGCTTCCCGGCCGCTGCACCTGATCTCGCAGGTGAGGCGGTGGCATGGCTTGGCCATCTCGCTGCCGAGCGACGCGCCTCCGGCCATACGCTGGAAGCCTATGGACGCGACCTGCGCCAGTTCCTCAACTTCCTCGCGCTGGAAAATGGCGCCAATCCGACCATCGCCGATTTCTGCGCCATCCGCCCCTCCGTGGTGCGCGACTTCATGGCAGAGCGACGCGCGCAGGGCGTCGAAAGCCGGTCCCTCCTGCGGGGCCTTGCCGGCGTGCGGTCCTTCGCCCGCCATCTCGAACGCAACGGCCACGGGCAGGCCTCGGCCCTCAACGCAGTCCGAACTCCCAAGATCGCCCGCAGCATCCCAAAACCCCTGACCGCAGCCGATGCCTGCGAGGTGGCTGATCCCGCCACCCGCGCTGGCGAAGCGCGCCCCCAATGGGTGCTTGCCCGCGACGCAGCCGTGCTGGGCCTGCTCTATGGGGCGGGCCTGCGAATCTCGGAGGCGCTGTCGCTGACCCGCGAGGGGGCGCCCATCGGCGCCATCGATCAGATCACCGTGGTCGGCAAGGGCCGCAAGCTGCGCAGCGTGCCGGTCATCGGCCCCGTGCGCGATGCCATCGCGGACTACATCACCCTTTGCCCCTGGCCCCTGCCGCCCAAGGGGCCGCTGTTTGTGGGTGCCAAGGGCGGGGCCCTGTCACCACGCATCATCCAGCTCGCCATGGAGCGCATGCGCGGGGCGCTGGGCCTGCCGGATACGGCCACGCCCCATGCGCTGCGCCATTCCTTCGCCACCCATCTGCTGGCCCGCGGAGGCGACCTGCGCTCGATCCAGGAGTTGCTCGGCCATGCGTCGCTCTCGACGACGCAAATCTACACGGCGGTGGATTCCGCCCGCCTGCTGGAAGCCTGGAAAAGCGCCCACCCGCGGGCACGCTGAGAGGGTCTAGCGCGACCCAGCCCGGCCACGCCGGCTATAGCGCCACAGCGCCCGCAGCTTTGGCAGGAAGCCCCGCTCGCCGCCGATGAGCCCGGCATCGCGCAACCATTGCCGGACCCCTGCGACGAAAGGCGCGACCTGCCGGTGCGCCCATTCGTGGGCCTCGATGAACCAGCCATAGGCAACGGCGAACCAGCCGATGCTGAGCAGCTTGTCCCGGCAGGCCTTGAACAGGAAGGCGACAAGACTGAACCGCAGCAGCTCCGCACCGGCATAGACCGCGACCCCCAGAAGGATCTGGCCCTTGGCAAGGATCCAGAGCGCCAGGATCTTGAAGGGCTCGATGACCACGATGGGGATGAGAAAGACGACCAGCGTCGGATAGGGCGGCAGCCGATCCATGAAGCGGATTACCGCCTGTTTCAACCGCTCCAGCGGCAACAGGTCGATGACGCGCTGGACAAGCGGCCCCAGCCAGTCCCACAGCCAGGAGAGGCCGAGGAAGGCAAAGGCAAGAACCGTCCAGAAAATGCGTTTCAAAAGGCGCAAGGGAGCCTCCCGCAGGGGAAGGCCCCCTCAAGCAGATCAAATATGGATGGCGCGCTTCTCAACTGCCAGAGCCGCTTCCTTCACCGCTTCCGACATGGTCGGATGCGCATGGCAGGTGCGGGCGAGATCTTCCGAGGAACCGCCAAACTCCATCAGCACGGCGCATTCGGCGATCAGCTCGCCAGCCCCATGGCCGATGATGTGGACACCGAGCACGCGGTCGGTCGCCGCATCGGCCAGCACCTTCACGAAGCCGTCCGAGTGGCGCATGGCGCGCGCACGGCCGTTCGCGGTGAAGGGGAACTTGCCGATCTTGTAAGCGACACCCGCCGCCTTCAGGTCCTCTTCGGACTTGCCGACGGTGGCGATCTCGGGGCTCGTGTAGACGACGCCCGGGATCACGTCATAGTTCACATGGCCATGCTGGCCCGCGATGATCTCGGCCACCGCGATGCCCTCGTCCTCGGCCTTGTGGGCGAGCATGGGGCCGCGCACCACGTCGCCGATGGCATAGATGCCGGGAACGTTCGACTGGAAGTGATCGTCGATCACAACACGGCCGCGATCCATGGTGACGCCGACCTTGTCGAGGCCGAGCGCCTCCGTATAGGGGCGACGGCCGATGGCCACGAGCACCACGTCAGCCTCGAGCACCTGAGCATCCCCGCCGGCGGCGGGCTCGATGGTGACCTTGGCGCCGCTCTTGGTTGCCTCAACCTTCGACACCTTCTGCGACAGCTTGAAGCCGAAGCCCTGCTTCTCCAGCAGGCGCTGGAACTGCTTGGCCACTTCCAGATCCATGCCCGGCAGGATGCGATCGAGATATTCAACCACGGTCACCTGTGCGCCAAGACGCCCCCAGACGGAGCCGAGTTCGAGGCCGATGACGCCAGCACCCACGACAACGAGCTTGGCCGGCACCTTGTCGAGCAAGAGCGCGCCGGTGGAGGAGACGATGGTCTTCTCGTCGATGGTGACGCCGGGAAGCTGGGTCACATCGGAGCCCGTGGCGATGACGATGTTCTTGCCCTCAAGCTCGGTCACCTTGCCATCGGCAGCGGTCACGGAGACCTTGCCAGGCGCGGTGATGGAGCCGGTGCCAATGACCGCGTCGACCTTGTTCTTCTTGAGCAGGAAGCCCACGCCATTGACGTTGGCGGCCACCGTCTCGTCCTTGTGCTTCATCATGGCTGGCAGGTCGAGCTGCGGCTTGCCGACGATGACACCAAGAGCGGGAAAGTCATGGCCCGCAGTCTCGAACATCTCGGAGGCATGCAGCAGCGCCTTGGAGGGAATGCAGCCGACGTTCAGGCAGGTGCCGCCATGGGTGGCGCGCTTCTCGACGACAGCGACCTTGAGGCCGAGCTGGGCAGCACGAATGGCGCAGACATAGCCGCCGGGGCCAGTGCCGATGACGATCAGATCGTAGGACATGGGGAAAGTTCCGATGATCGGCGCAGGGTGACGCCGAAGGGATCAGTAGCAGGGGCGCGGCTGCGCCCCTGCCTGAAGGGTGATCAGAGGTCGAGGACGAGACGCGCCGGATCCTCGAGCGCTTCCTTGACGCGCACGAGGAAGGTCACGGCTTCCTTGCCGTCGACGATGCGGTGATCGTAGCTGAGCGCCAGATACATCATCGGGCGCACTTCGATCTTGCCGGCAACGACCATCGGACGCTCCTGGATCTTGTGCATGCCCAGGATGCCCGACTGCGGCGCATTCAGGATCGGCGTCGACATGAGCGAGCCATAGATGCCGCCATTGGTGATCGTGAAGGTGCCGCCCTGCATCTCGTCGATCTTCAGCTGGCCGTCACGGGCGCGGCGACCGAAGTCGGAGATGGTCTTCTCGATCTGCGCGAGGCCCATGGTGTCGGCGTCACGGATGACCGGGACGACAAGGCCCTTCTCCGTGCCGACGGCGATGCCGACATGGTAGTAGTTCTTGTAGACGAGGTCGGTGCCGTCGATCTCCGCATTGACCGCGGGGATCTCCTTGAGCGCCTGCACGCAGGCCTTGGTGAAGAAGCTCATGAAGCCGAGCTTGGCGCCATGCTTCTTCTCGAATATGTCCTTATAGCGATTGCGCAGCGCCATCACCTCGGTCATGTCGACCTCGTTGAAGGTCGTCAGCATGGCCGCGGTGTTCTGCGCATCCTTCAGGCGGCGCGCGATGGTCTGGCGCAGCTTGGTCATGCGCACGCGCTCTTCGCGAGAGGCATCGTCTGCGGGCGACGGCGCACGGGCGACGATGGCAGCAACTGGCGTCGGTGTTGCCAGCGGGGCAGCGGCGACGGCGGCGAGCACGTCACCCTTGAGCACCTGGCCGCGCTTGCCGGAACCGGCAACCGCATCGGTCGAGACGTTGTTGTCGGCAGCAACCTTCGCCGCCGCCGGCGAGGGCGGCATGGCGGTGGGGGCAGCAGCTGCAGCAGGCGCCGCGGCGGGCTTGGCAGCGGGAGCCGGAGCCGCGGCGGGAGCGGCCGCAGGGGCTGCAGCAGCGCCGGCGCCACCAGCGGTGATCTGGCCTAGCAGGGCACCCGGAGCAACAGTCTCGCCGTCCTTCGCAGTCACTTCGGCCAGCACGCCGGCGGAAGGCGCATTGACTTCGAGCGTGACCTTGTCGGTTTCGAGTTCGACGAGGGGCTCGTCAGCCTTCACGACATCGCCGGGCTTCTTGAACCAGCGACCGACGGTCGCCTCTGACACGGATTCACCAAGGGTGGGAACGCGGATTTCGGTGGCCATGAGCATCTCCGCGCGCGGGGCGCGGCCTTTCAGTTGATCGAGGAAGGGACGTCCGCCTTAAGCGGCGAACGCCTCGTCGAGGAATGCCTTGAGCTGCGCGGCATGCTTGGACATGAGACCGGTCGCCGTGGCGGCAGATGCGGGACGGCCGACGTAGCGCGCACGCTTCGTCTTGGACCCGGCCTGACCGCAAACCCATTCGAGATAGGGTTCGACGAAGGACCACGCGCCCATGTTCTTGGGCTCTTCCTGGCACCACACGATGTCGGCCTTCTTGAAGCGCGACAGTTCGGCAACCAGCGCCTTCAGCGGGAAGGGATAGAGCTGTTCGATGCGCAGCAGGTAGACATCGTCGATGCCGCGCTTCTCACGCTCCTCATAGAGGTCGTAATAAACCTTGCCCGTGCACAGGACGACGCGACGGATCTTGTCGTCCTTCACCAGCTTGATCTTCTCACCCTTCAGATACTCCGCATCGTCCCACAGCAGGCGATGGAAGGTCGTGCCCGTCGCCATCTCGTCAAGGCGCGACACGGCGCGCTTGTGACGAAGCAGGGACTTCGGCGTCATCAGGATCAGCGGCTTGCGAATGTCGCGCTTCAGCTGACGGCGCAGGATGTGGAAGTAGTTGGCCGGTGTCGTGCAGTTGGCGACCTGCATGTTGTCTTCGGCGCACATCTGCAGATAGCGCTCCAGACGGGCGGAGGAATGCTCCGGACCCTGGCCCTCGTAGCCATGCGGCAGCAGGCAGACGAGACCCGACATGCGCAGCCACTTGCGTTCGCCAGACGAGATGAACTGGTCGAACACGACCTGCGCACCGTTGGCGAAATCGCCGAACTGGGCTTCCCACATGGTGAGCGCATCCGGCTCCGCAAGCGAGTAGCCATATTCGAAGCCCAGCACCGCCTCTTCCGAGAGCATCGAATTGATGACCTCGTAACGGGCCTGACCGTCGCGGACGTTGTTGAGCGGCACGAGACGCGCCTCGGTCTCCTGGTCGATCAGCACCGAATGGCGCTGCGAGAAGGTGCCGCGTTCGCAGTCCTGGCCGGACAGGCGCACGCGATGGCCTTCGTCGACGAGCGTCCCGAAGGCCATGGCTTCACCCATCGCCCAGTCGAAGCCTTCGCCGGTCTCGACCATCTTGCGACGACCGTCCATGAAGCGCTGGATCGTCTTGTGGACGTTGAAGCCATCAGGAATGCTGGTGATGGCCTCGCCGATGCGCTTCAGGGTCTCGAGATCGACACCTGTCTGCCCGCGGCGCGGATCATCGCCAAGCTCGCTTGCCGGACGCATGCCAGCCCACCGGCCATCGAGCCAGTCAGCCTTGTTGGGCTTGTAGGCCTGGCCCGCCTCGAATTCCGCATCGAGACGTGCACGCCAGTCTTCCTTCAGCTTGTCGACTTCACCCTGGGTGATGACACCCTCGTTGATGAGCTTGTCCGAGTAGATCTCGAGCGTCGACTTGTGCGACCGGATCTTCTTGTACATCAACGGCTGCGTGAAGCTCGGCTCATCGCCCTCATTGTGGCCGTAGCGCCGGTAGCAGAACATGTCGATGACGACCGGCTTATGGAATTTCTGCCGGAACTCGATCGCGATCTTGGCCGCATAGACAACGGCCTCCGGATCATCGCCATTCACATGGATGATCGGCGCCTCGATCATCTTCGCCACATCCGAAGGATAGGGCGAAGAGCGCGAGTAACGCGGATAGGTCGTAAAGCCGATCTGGTTGTTGATGATGAAATGGATCGAACCACCGGTCTTGTGGCCCTTGAGGCCCGACAGACCAAAGCACTCGGCCACGACACCCTGGCCGGCGAAGGCCGCGTCGCCGTGAATGATCAGCGGCACGACGGCGATCCGCTCGATCGCGTCGTTGCGCTGGTCCTGCTTGGCGCGCACCTTGCCGAGCACCACGGGATCGGCGATCTCGAGATGGGACGGATTGGCGGTCAGCGACAGATGCACCGCATTGCCGTCGAACTCGCGATCGGAGGAAGCACCCAGATGGTACTTCACGTCGCCAGAGCCCTCGACCTCGTCGGGGGTGAAGGAGCCGCCCTTGAACTCATGGAAGATGGCGCGGTGCGGCTTGTTCATCACCTGAGCCAGCACGTTGAGGCGGCCACGATGGGCCATGCCGAGCACCAGCTCCTTCATGCCAAGCGCGCCGCCGCGCTTGATGATCTGCTCCAGCGCCGGGATCATGGCTTCGCCACCATCGAGGCCGAAGCGCTTGGTGCCGGTGAAGCGCAGGTCGCAGAAACGCTCGAAGCCTTCCGATTCCACGAGCTTGGTCAGGATGGCGCGCTTGCCTTCGCGGGTGAAGGCGATGGTCTTGCCCGGCCCTTCGATGCGCTCCTGCATCCAGCTCTTCTCGGCCGGATCGGACATGTGCATGAACTCGAAGCCGATCGTGTCGCAATAGGTGCGACGCAGGATCTCGATCATCTCGGGGATGGTCGCAAAATCCAGGCCGAGCACGTGATCGATGAAGATCTTGCGCGAATAGTCCTCGGGGCTGAAGCCATAGTTGGCCGGATGCAGCTCCTCGTGATCCTTCGGCGGCTCGAGGCCGAGCGGATCGAGATTGGCGTGGAAATGGCCGCGCATGCGATAGGCGCGAATCATCATCAGGGCGCGCACGCTGTCGCGGGTGGCGCGCTGGATGTCTTCGGCGGAAAGCTCGGCACCCTTGGCCTGGCTCTTGGCCTTCAGCTTGTCGGAGACGACCTTCTCGACCGCACCCCAGTCACTGTCGAGTGCGGAGATCAGGTCGCCCTTGGCATGGATCGGCCAGTTCGGCTTTTCCCATGAAGCGCCGCGCGCGTTCTTCTCGACGACCGCGGGATCGTCCTTCAGAGCACTGAAGAAGTCGCGCCATTCGGCATCGACGCTCTCCGGGTTCTTTTCGAACCGGGCATAGAGTTCCTCGATGTAGCTGGCATTGCCGCCATAGAGGAAGGAAGTCTGGAGAAGCGACTGGTTGAGTTCTTGCCGAGACATCGGATGTGGCCTCGCTCTTGGGTAAGGCACCGCATCGGCGCCTGGCGTCCTCGGGATGAGTTGGAGCCCGGCACCTTGCGCCGGGCTCGTTTTGGTTCAGTTGCCCTTGAGGACTTCCACAAGGGTCTTGCCGAGACGGGCCGGCGAAGGCGACACGCGGATGCCCGCGGCCTCCATGGCGGCGATCTTGTCCTCGGCGCCGCCCTTGCCGCCGGAGATGATCGCGCCGGCATGACCCATGCGGCGTCCGGGAGGTGCCGTGCGGCCCGCGATGAAGCCAACCATGGGCTTCTTGCGGCCACGCTTGGCCTCGTCACGCAGGAACTGCGCGGCGTCTTCTTCCGCCGAACCACCGATCTCACCGATCATGACGATCGAATGGGTCTTCTCGTCGGCGAGGAAGAGTTCGAGTACGTCGATGAACTCGGTCCCCTTGACCGGGTCGCCGCCGATGCCGACCGCGGTGGTCTGGCCAAGGCCTTCCTGCGAGGTCTGGAACACGGCCTCATAGGTCAGCGTGCCGGAGCGCGACACGATGCCCACATTGCCAGCCTTGAAGATATTGGCCGGCATGATGCCGATCTTCGATTCGCCTGCAGTCACGATGCCTGGGCAATTCGGCCCGATGAGGCGCGACCTGGAGCCCGAGAGGGAGCGCTTCACGCGCACCATGTCGGCCACCGGGATGCCCTCTGTGATGCAGACGATGAGCGGGATTTCCGCATCGATCGCCTCGCAGATCGAGTCGGCAGCGAATGGCGGCGGCACATAGACCACCGAAGCGGTGGCGCCGGTCGCATCGCGAGCTTCCGCAACGGTGTCGTAAACCGGCAGGCCGATGTGGGTGGAACCACCCTTGCCCGGAGTCACGCCGCCGACCATCTTGGTGCCATAGGCGATGGCCTGCTCGGAGTGGAAGGTGCCGTTCTTGCCGGTGAAGCCCTGGCAGATGACCTTCGTGTTCTTGTCGATCAGGACGGACATTACTTGGACCCCTTCACGGCGT
>CAISZN010000534.1 GCA_903889985.1 uncultured Hyphomicrobiales bacterium
CAGCAGTCGACGTGGCCTGGATGGCATCTGCACGCGCGTTGATGCTATGCACGAGCTCGCGCAGCTGCAGGATGCTCTTGTTGAAGTCCAGCCGAAGACGTTCATAGGCGGGCATGAATTCACCATCGATGACGTTCGTCAGGTCCCCTTCGGCCATGCGGCCGAGCGCTGCGCTCAGGGCATCGACGACCTGCTGCTGATGAGCAGCCGTCTCCCTGTCAGCCAACTGCTTGGTCTGGCGACCATAGCTTTCTGCCTGCTGCGAAAGCTCGAGTGCCTTGAAGGCTTCCTCGGCCTTGTGCTGCGCCATGGCAGACTCCTCGGCCTTTTGCGCACTCAGCGAGAACATCTGGGTCACCTGAATGCCAAGGCCCGTCAGGCTCGCGGCTTCCACGAGCAGGATGACCGCATGCAGGACCACACGTCCAAGATCGCTCGACCCCGGATAGATCGCTGCAGGCAGCAGGAAGTTCAACCCGAGATGATGCACGGCCACGGCCAGGGTCGCGGCAAGCGTTGAGCGCCAGTCACAGAACACGCCGACAATCGCCAGCATGGCGAAATAGGCCATGTGAATATCAACCTGCCACGAGGCTCCCTGCATCGCGGCAAGGATCAGGGAGATCATCGCGACATAGGCAACCGACAGAACGATGCGCGATACCAGCCCACCGCGGTTCAGGCGGTAAACGATGGTGCAGCAGGCAGCCGTTGAAATGGCGCTGATTGTAAATGGCACATTCGCAACGCCCGTGATGCTGCTGACAGCGGCAACAATTGCGACGAAAATCCAGACCCCAATGACAAACCAATGCGCGACGCGAATGCGATGTTGCTCAAGAGCGTTCATGGAAATGATCCTCAAATTCTACATATTGCCAAGAAGGAGCTGTCAAAGGTGGCGATGGCACCTTGCGTCCTCAGCCGATCGGAAAGATCAGGCAGGTCACTTTGCACGAAGACAACAAAAGGCAGACGCGAGAGTCCTGCGATGGCACCCACTTGACCGGCGCGCTCCATGATCGTCGCACTGGCAAGCCACGGAGGGAAAACGGCGGCGACAAGGTCGCTATGCGGGGCCGTGGCGAGCGGCATAAATGGCGACACAATACTGCCAGCCATGGCCACTGAAATGGCAACACGTGACAACATCGACAATGCTCAAGTTGATTATCTCAACCGTATATCCCTCAACATTAATTAAATGTTTATTTGAAAAGGGCCGGAATGATGATGTCCCGGCCCACGCCTGATCCTAATGCCCCAAGGGCAATAGACGTGTGCCTGCCGCAGGCACAGGAAAAGACCGTCTCAGAAGGACTTACTTCTGAAACTGCAAGCCACCTCGCCCGCCTTGCCGGGAAGGCATTCACTTTGCCGGCTTCGCCTCGATGTTGAGAATTTTTCGCACGCGCGCCTTGGTGGGCTCATCCGCCGCGTCGATCTGGCGAAGGACCTCTTCCATGCGGGCTGGTCCGAACCAGCGGTTGTCGAGCTTCATCAGCGCGGCATCGGCAAGATACTCCGGATCGACCATGGTTTCGGCAAAGGCCTTGACCAGAGCCTCCGCCCTTGCCTTGGGCATGTCCGGCGGCCCCACGACCGGACGGCCGAGCGCCAGTTGCGCAAACATCAGTGTCAGGACGGCACGCCCTTCGGCATCCTTGGCCAGCTCCAGCGCATTGGGGACGTCCGGATACATCGGGTTGCGCGACAGGCCCATCTGCAAGATGACGCGAATGGTGCCTTCCTTCAGCTGGCGCTGGAAAAGCGCATTCATGGTCGAGACGAAAATGCCGCAGGCTCCCTGCAATTCGCCCCGCTCCATGGCTGCAGCGCGCAGCTGCGTGCCGGAATATCCGGAGATCACTTTCAGCTTGGCGCCGAGAACCTCATTCATCACCACCGGAAAGGTCTGGGAGTTCGACCCGCTACCCTCGCCGCCGATCATCATCTCCCGGCTCAGGAAGTCCTGGGTGTCCTTCACGCCTGCGGTGTGCCAGACGGCGCAGGTATCGGACTCCTCGCTCAAGTTTCCGATCAGCGTGAACTTCAGGTTGTTGAAGCGCGCCTGTGGTTCCCCGAGCGCCCCGACAAGCAGGGAGCTTGAAGCCAGCAACGCGAGCGCCGTGCCGTCCTTGGGCGAGATATTGAACGTATTGTTGGCAGCCACCATGCCACCACCTGCGGGCACATTCTGCACGACGATCTGCGGATGGCCGGGGATGTGATTGGAATAGTGCCTTGCGAGCGTGCGCGCATAGGTGTCGTAACCGCCGCCGGGGCCTGATGGCACCGCCATCGTGATCGACTTGCCGGCATAGAACTGCTCGACCTCCTGCCCATGCACGGGCCCTGCGAGAACTCCGGTCGCCAGCAGTAGGATAAGGTTTGAAGCAGTCCTGCTCTTCATGGTGTCGCTCCCCATCGTGTCGTTCATCTTGTCTGGTCGTCAGCAGGGTTCAAAACCCAGGTGCCGATAGAATGTTCCAAGGTAGGCAGCTGTCGGATCGTGCGTCAGCAACACCTGCGTGACGCCTCGCTCCCTTGCCCAGTTGATGACAGCACCAACAAGCCGTGTGCCTGCTCCGGACCGGCGATGGCCAGGCTCCACCCACACAGACATGAGTTGCGCGGGCTTTGCCTCCGTATCCTGCGTGACGCGCAAACGCATCGCGCATTCATCTGCTGGCACCGGATAGCGGCCTGTCAGCGTCAGGGTTGCCATGCCGACAAGACTACCGCTGGCATCCTCGCAGACCATCAGGACGCCGCCGAACAGGTCGATCACATCGATCGTCGACTGTTGGTCATCAAGAGCATCCTGAGCCACAACAGAGAGAGACGCACACGGGTGACGATGTTGTCTCTGATGCAGGAAAAGAGGCTGCAGTGCGAACTGATCGGCAGGATCAGAGAGTCTCACTTTCATGGGAAAGCCAGATCCGGACGAAGCAGCAGCATTTGCTGCGCAAGGACAAGTGCGGCAAGGCCAGCCATTGCCGCACAGTCCCGGGCCCGTGTCAGTCCTGCTTCTGCAGGTCCTTCACTTCGATGCTGTTGGGATCGAGCTTCAGCGCCTCGGCATTGACCCTCGAGACTTTCACGCCCTTCTCGAAGGCCGCCATCTGCAGAATCTCGAGATCTTCCTCGCCCGAGCTTTCAAACCAGTATTGGGCACCACGCGGCACAAGGATGCCTTCATGCTTGCCGAACTCGCCGATCAGCACATCGCCGGGCCCATAAAACTTCACCTTGCCCGCCAGCACGAGCCAGAAGCCATCCATGCCCGTGTGGGAATGCAGGTTGTTCTCGCCACCCTCGCGCACGATCTGCACGCGGCCCCGGATGATGTCGCTCTGGGCAAGCTGCACAATGCCCTTGCCGTTGCGCAGGTTCTCGGGCTTGCGGTAGCTGAAGGTCTGCAGTTTCGGGGCAGCCTCTGCGGGGCGATTGTCGTCCATTCTCGGGTCCTCCAGTCTTGTCTTTCGCCGGCGCGCATCGGGGCATGCCTTGGCTTCAGATGGACTGTGCCCCGTTCCGGCAGGACGGGCAAGCGGCAGGAGGGCTGCCAGACCCCCAGGTCGTCAGAAGTGAACGCTCGCCCCGCCACGCAACAGGTTGGTGTTGGCTGAGATGGGGACCGTTGAGAGGGGCGTTACATAGGTCTGGGTGCCGAAAGCATAGCGCATATATTCGGCACGGATGGAGAAATTGCGGGTCACCGCATATTCGACGCCGGCGCCGAAGGCCGTGCCCTTGATCGTCTTGTTCGACGCGCCGCTGAGGTCACGATAGCTCGAGGTTGAATAGGCGTAGCCCACCGTCCCATAGGCCAGCAGGTCGCCGAACACATAGCCCGCCTTCGCCCGCGCAGAGGACAGGAAGGTCTGCTTGAAGGACATGCTGGCAACCGTGCCCGACTGGATGTGAGAGGTCAGGAAATCGCCTTCCGCGCCGCCGACCAGTCGCTGTGCCTGAAAGTTATAGCCCACGTGGGCGCCACCGATGGCGCCAGAGGCATTGATCGTCCCCGCCGAGCCGAGCCCAACGCCCGCGTCGAGGCCAAGGCCGACGCCGGAAAAATCCGCCGTGCCGCCAGTGCTGGTACGCGAGGAAAAATCCTGCTGCGCGAGGGCCGGGCTCGCGCAGATGAGCGCGAGGAGGGGAAGGAGACGCGAGATACGCATGAGGCCACTGCCACCGGAATGAGAGACAGCTCGAATTCTACACGTTCCGGCAGGACACGATTCACCATGTTGGCAGCATGGGTAATGGCAGATTAACGGCGGGGCCTCATTCGGCCGGTGCGAGGTCGGCGCGACGCCGCTCCAGCGGGATCGCCCCAAGCGCCTTGATCAGCGCCCGCTCCTTCCCAACCAGCCCTCGCCCGCGCCGCGGAGATTGCGCCCCGAAACAGGCCAGCGCCTGGGCGAAGACCTGGTACTGGGTGGGGCTGAGCCGCAGGAGCACGCTGTGGCGGGGGATCTCCTCCGCCTTGCCCTTGCGCAGGGCCCGCGGCAGGTCACGCGCGGTCGTCTCGCGGGCCATGTCGAGGGCGGCCCGCTCCTGACCGGGCTGTGCCTCTCGGGCAATGATCGCGAGCTTGGTCCAGCCCACGGCCGCGAGATCGATAAAGGGCACCCCAAGCTCGGCAAAACGCTTCCAGATGGCCACGAGGTAATAGGCCTTGCGGCGTCCGAGCCCCGTCTCCGCAATGATCCGCCTGAGGCTGCCCGGCAAGCGGCGCTCGGCCTCATAGAGGGCCTGCGCCAGCTCGAGGTCCTCCACATGCGGCCTTGCGAGGATTTCTGCTGCTGTATGAATCACTTGCGCCGAATCATCTGTCCGAGTCATGGTGCAAGGATCGCGTCCGGCCATGGGCCGAGGCTGACTTGGTGCTCTTGATTGCACGCAGGGACTCCGACAGTGCAAGTAATTGCACCGGATTCGAGTCTGCTGGTGCAGTTGATTGCACGGTGATCCGCTCCGGCGTGCGTTTCATTGCACAGCCCAGCGGCCATCGGTATTGCCCGGTAATTTAACGTGCAAGTGATTGCACAGACTCAGCAATTGATTGCACGCGCCCGGCCCGAAAAAGCCGGGGGGCCGCTGTGGCCCGTCCCGGCTGGGTGTTTTTCCGAAGAGTCTCAGTGCCCGAACGTCTCGTCGAGCTCATCGCGCATGGCTTCCCAGGCGCGCATGGCCGAGCGGGCATTATAGGCCGAGCCCTTGGAATTATCGCTGCCGGCGTCCGTCAGCGTGAAGGAATGCACGGTCTGGCTATAGGCCACGAAGGTGAGGTCGGTGCCCGCTGCCTTCATCTCCGCCTTGAAATCATCGACCTCTTTGGGCCCGACATTCGGGTCATCCGCGCCATGCAGGACAAGGACCTTGCCCTTGATGTTCCTGGCGTCATCCGGTGTCGGATTGGACAGCGAACCATGAAGGGTCACGACCACCTTCAGGTCGAGGCCCTGACGGGCAGATTCAAGGGCCCCGGCACCCCCGAAGCAATAGCCGATGGCCGCAAGCTTGCCCGCATCCACATTGGTCTCGGTCTTGATGCGGTCGAAAGCCGCCTTGGCGCGACTGCGCAAAAGAGGCCTATTTTTCATATATTTGAGCATCTCGGCGAGGGATTCCTTGGGGGCCGGTGGGCGGATCCCCTTGCCATAGACATCGGCCACCATTGCCACATAGCCAAGCTTGGCGAGCTTTCGCGCAACATCGCGCTCATGATCCGACGTGCCGGTCCACTGGGGAAAGATCAGCACGCCCGGGCGCTTGCCGGCCTTGGCCGTGTCATAGGCGACGAAACCTTCCAGAACGGCATCGCCATCCTTGTAGTCGAAGGTCTTGGTGCGGATTTCGGCCCAGGCAACGCCTTGCAGGAAGGCGAATGCAACTGAGGCGGCGCCGAGGCGCGTGAGCAGGCTGATGGTCATTCCGGTCTCTCCCTTGTGCCGCCACATGATGTCCGTCTTGGCGGAGTTGGCGGCACCTGACCATCAAAGCGCCAAATGCGGTGCTTGTGAATGGTCAGATCGGAGAGGATTGCGGATTACTTCTGGGTCGCCATGACCTGAATGATCGCCGGCGTCAGAATGACGGCGAAGAGCACCGGCAGGAAGAAGATGATCATCGGCACGGTGAGCTTTGGCGGCAGGGACGCAGCCTTCTTTTCCGCTTCCATGAGGCGGTTGTCGCGGCTTTCCTGAGAGACGACGCGCAGCGCCGCTGCCAGTGGTGTGCCGTAGCGCTCCGCCTGGGACAGGGCGGTCACGATCTGCTTCACCGATTCAAGATTGGTGCGGATCGCCAGGTTTTCATAGGCGAGACGCCGGTCGGGCAGATAGGCGAGTTCGGCCGTGGTCAGCGCCAGTTCCTCGGCAAGGGGGACGGACTGCGAGCCAATCTCCTGCGACACCTTGCGGAAGGCATGCTCAATGGAAATACCCGATTCGACGCAAATCAGCAGCAGGTCGAGGGCGTCCGGAAAAGCCTGGCGCATGGAGGCCTGGCGTTTCTGCATGGTGTTCTTGAGGAAGATTTCAGGCGCCTTGATGCCAACATAGGCTGCGGCAATTGCCGCACCGAAGCGCAACATGCCCGGCCAATCAACCACTTCAAGGACGAAGAGATAGAAGTTCGCCACGAAGAAAAGAACGATGGGCACAACGAAACGGAAAAACAGAAAGCCGATTTCCGCCTGCGGGCCACGAAAACCCGCCTGCGCAAGCTGCAACTTGGCCTTCTCTGTTCCAAGCCAGGAAGACAGATTGAGGCGTTCGACAATCTGCTTCATGTAGGCCTTCGGCTCATGCCTCAGGCTGGCCCGTGAGTTCCTGTTGTTCAGACGCTCGCGTTCACGGGCACGGATGCGGTCACGCTCCACCGAAACAGAGCGCATGCGCGTACCAAGCGAATCCCGCTCCATCAAGGGCATGGCCAGCGTAAACACGGTCGCAGCCGCGCTGATCGCTACCAGGATGCGGAAGAGAAACTGCGGATCGCCGAGATCAAAACCTTCGAACATGTTCCAGTCCTCACATGTTGAAGTTGATCATTTTCTTCATCGTCAGGATGCCGATGAGCATCCATGTGCCGGCGATGGTGAGCACCATGCGACCCGTCGACGTGATCCACAGCAGCTCGATGTAGCGCGGGCTCGACAGATAGACGAGGCCGCCCACGAGAAAAGGCAATGCGCCAATGATGCCGGCAGAGGCCTTGGCCTCACTCGACATGGCCTGGACCTTCACCTGCATCTTCTTGCGGTCGCGCAGAACGCGCGAGAGGTTGCCAAGCGCTTCGGAAAGATTGCCGCCGGCCTTCTGCTGAAGCGAGATGACGATGGCAAAGAAATTCGCCTCGGGAGTTGGCACCCGCTCAATCAGCCGCTCCACCGAATCCGCAATGGTGAGCCCCATGGTCGTGGATTCGATGATGCGGCGAAATTCGCCGCGCACGGGCTCCTGTCCCTCGCTGGCGATGATGCGCAGGCAGTCGCCGAGCGGAAGTCCAGCCTTGATGCCGCGGATGATGACGTCCACCGCGCCTGGAAACTCATTGGTGAACTTGGCCAGACGGCGCTTCTTCAGATGGCCCAGAAGCCAGCGTGGCACGCCGGCTGCCCCGGCGAATATGCCCAGCAGGCCATAGAGCGGCTCGTGCGACATGTAGAACACCAACGCGCCAACACCCATGCCGATGACGGCTGAGATGATGTAGAATTTCGGCACGTCCCAATCGAGGCCCGCCTGACGGATGCGTGCTTCAAGGGAATATTTTTTAGCCTTTCCCTTGGCATCGAGCTCCTTGAGACTTTCGGCGACCTGCTTGCGACGCTGTGCTGCTTCCTGATTTCGATCGGGGCGCTTGCCCGCAGCAGTGCCTGCCTGCAAGGCTGCCTGGCGCTTTTCCGCCCGCATCTCGCCAGACATGTAGGGATAGATGAAGGCATAGAACACGCCGCCAGCCGCGACCATTGCGAGGCCTACGATGATGAGTGTGTCCTGTTCCATCCTCGCGCTCTCCGTCAGCGCAGGCCGGGGGTGGCCGGCCCGGTCTCGCGGTCCTCGGATGCATCGAGAGCAGCAGCCAGACGCTCTTCCTCGCCATAGTAGCGTGCACGCTCCCAGAAACGCGGCCGGCCAATGCCGGTCGAACGATGACGGCCCCGCAGTTTACCGTTCGCATCTTCGCCGATGATCTCATAAAGGAAGAGATCCTGGGTGATGATCACGTCGCCTTCGAGGCCGAGCACCTCGGTGATATGGGTGATGCGGCGGGACCCATCGCGCAGGCGGGCCGCCTGAATGATCACATCCACCGATGAGACGATCATTTCACGGATGGTCTTGGCCGGAAGCGAGAAGCCGCCCATGGTGATCATGGATTCGAGACGGCTCAGCCCTTCACGGGGCGAGTTGGCGTGCAGCGTTCCCATCGAGCCATCGTGGCCGGTGTTCATGGCCTGCAGGAGATCGAATGCTTCAGGTCCGCGCACCTCGCCGACGATGATGCGTTCAGGACGCATACGCAGGCAGTTCTTGACCAGGTCGCGCATGTTGATGGCGCCGGTCCCTTCCAGATTGGCTGGACGGGTTTCCAGACGCACCACATGGGGCTGCTGGAGCTGGAGTTCCGCCGCGTCTTCGCAGGTGATGACGCGTTCGTCTGCGTCGATATAGTTCGTCAGGCAGTTCAGGAGCGTCGTCTTGCCCGAACCGGTACCGCCGGAGATCAGCACGTTGCAACGGACGCGACCTATGATCTTGAGGATCTCGCCGCCCTCGGGGGATATCGCGCCAAAGCGGACCAGCTGGTCGAGGGTCAGCTTGTCCTTGCGGAACTTACGAATGGTGAGTGCGGGACCATCGAGCGCAAGCGGCGGGGCAATGACGTTGACGCGGGATCCGTCTGCCAGACGCGCGTCGCAGATGGGTGAGGAATCATCGACACGACGACCGACCTGGCTGACGATGCGCTGGCAGATGTTCATCAGCTGCGCATTATCGCGGAAGCGGATGCTCGTCAGCTGGATCTTGCCACCGACTTCGATGTAGGTGCGGGCAGCCCCGTTGACCATGATATCGGCAATGTCATCGCGGGCGAGCAGGGGCTCCAGCGGACCATAGCCAAGCACGTCGTTGCAGATGTCCTCAAGCAGGTCTTCCTGCTCGGCAATGGACATCACGACATTCTTGATCGAGACGATTTCATTGACGATGTCGCGAATTTCTTCGCGCGCGCTCTCCTGATCCATCTTGGAGAGCTGGGACAGATCGATCGCCTCGATCAGTGCTCCAAAGATCGTGCTCTTCGTGACGTAATATTCGTCCGACCGGCGCCCCTCCACCGGGGCGGGAACAGAGCCGGCAGACTCCCGCTGCATCGGGGCCGGCGCACGTGTCTCCGTCGGCGCAGGAAGCGGCTGCCGCACGGCTGGTGCCGTCGACTGGTTACCTCCGCCGAAACTGGAACGCTTACCGAACATCCTGTCAGACCTTCAATTGGTTCAAGACACTCATGAGGCTTTCTTGCGAACAATCTTCGCCAGAATTGGATCAAACAGATTGCGTTTGGATCGCTTCAGCTCGGCGCGACCCGTCACCATGCGGGCCAGCTCACCAAAGCTTGCCGTGACCTTGTGAGAGGCGTCGACCTCCGCAATCATCTGGCCGTTGTTGGCGGCCGTTCCAAACAACTTCGGATCGAATCCGATCGTGACTGCCGGCTGCAGCTCGATCGCCTTGCCGAAGTCCGCGATGCTGATCTCAGGCCGCTTGGGCATGTCCGTGAAATTCATCACCAGCCTTGGGCGCGCGTCGTTGGGTCGTGCAGAACGAAGCGTGTCGACGATATTCTTCGCGTTGCGAAGGTTGCCAAGATCTGGCGCAGCAACGATGACAACCTCGTCGGCGCCGATCAGCATGCGCCGTGTCCATGCAGACCAGACGTGCGGGATGTCGAGAATGATGACTGGAATTGTGGCCCGGAGCACATCCAGCACGCCATCAAAGGTCGTCTCGTCGAAATCGTAATTTCGGTCCAGCGTCGCAGGGGCTGCGAGAATTGACAGCTTGTCCGTGCATTTTGACAACAGGCGATCGACGAGATTGCCGTCGAGGCGCTCAGGCGCATAGATCGCGTCAGCAATGCCTTGCGGCGGATCCTGATTGAAGTCGAGGCCGGCAGTTCCAAAGCCAAGATCCATATCGGCGATGACCGTCGGGATGCCAAGGTCACGCGCAACCGACCATGCCATGTTGTGGCAAATGGTCGAAGCTCCAACGCCGCCCTTGGCCCCATAGACCGCAATGATGCGACCAAGCGGGTCGGAGCCGGGCGCCGTGTAGAGTTCGGACAGGTTGCGAACAAAATCGATGACGGTGAAGGGCATCACCAGATATTCGCTGACGCCTCGGCTCATCAGATCGCGATAGAGCACGATGTCGTTGACGCGGCCGACGATCATCACCTTGGTCCCGGCGTCGCAAAAATTCGACAGGGCATCGAGACTTTCAACCAGCTCCTTGCGGTCAAGACTCGACTCGATGATGATGACATTGGGAGTCGGCGCAGAGCGATAGGCTTCTACGGCGGCAACGGCGCCGCCCATATGGACCTTCACATGGGCTTTCTGCATGCGACGGTCTGTGATCGCCTCCTGCACGAGGGAAGCGACCTCAGGCGTTTCGCAAAAGGCCTGCACCGAGATTCGTGGAACCGGTGCGATGATCACCTGCGAGGCATCGAAGTCCTCTTCCATCGATTCTGGGTTCGAGTCCGGGCCGAGCATCAGTTTGCTCCTCCGACGGAGCCAATCGAGGTATTCTTGACGGTCCAGGTTGTGCCAGGATCCGCGCCTCCGCGAACCTTGCCGATGGCACGGATGCGCATTTCGACATCGCCATTCGTCATGGCGCGCGGCTCGACGAGATCACGCGGATCGGCAACCTGGGCGGCAAAGGCCGTCTGGGTCGCGCATCCCATGTTCCAGTAGGGCCGGTTGTTCCAGCCTTCGATCGATCCGGCCGAAGCAAGATCATCCGGCCATTCGCCGCACTTGCTTGCCACGGCTGCCTTCAACCCGATGAAGGAAACGCGGATCGGGGCTGCGGTGGTGGCATCGGCGGGATAGCTGCCGACAGATATGAAGCCCGTGACGCCGCCTTCGGCGAGCGCGCTGCGAACCGCAGGCAGGGCAGCCTTGGCGGGATCATCGATCCCGGCGCGAACAGGCAGCAGCACTTCGATACGACCGGTTCCGGTGTTGCGATACTGTCCGGCGAATTCGACCAGGCGTGCTCGGGTCGGACGGTCGAGGCCATTGCCGGTGGCATAGACATCGAGCGTCGTTGGACGATTGGCGACAACGATGGGATGTCGTTCCCGGTAATCCTCCGCGACGATGGAGCCGGTGACAACCCGGTCCGTCATGCAGCCCCCCAGCGACAGGGCAGCGGCAACCGCCAGCAGCAGCCGCGAGGCTGCGCGGTGTGAGGAGCTTGCTCGAGAGGCAATCGAACTCGTCAGGCTCTGCATCGTCTCGTATCCGTCATTCTGATCTGGAGCTCAATCGGTGATGAAGCCGACGCGGCCGTTGAAATTACGCATGACCTGCGGATTGCTGGTCGTGGAATAAAGGCGATTGACGCGGCCAAGCAGCACGGCCTGCGGGTCGGTCGGATCAGCAAAGCCATCGGTCGGCCGCGCGATCTCGTTCGGCTTGGTGGGCTTGGCAATATAGGGCGTGATGACAATCATCAGCTCGGTTTCCTGGCGCTGGTAATCGCGTGAGCGGAACAGCGTGCCCAGGATCGGCAGGTTCATCAGGCCCGGAAGCCCGTTGATCATGCTGCGCGAGCTGGTCTGGATGAGGCCGGCAGAGACGATCGATCCGCCCGAGGGCATTTCCACGCTCGTCTCGTTCTTGCGGGTGCGGAAAGAGGGAACGCTTGAGGTGTTGAAGGTCACGACGGTGGTCGGATCCACCTCGGTCACCTCGGTCGCGACGCGCAGCAGGATGCGCCCTTCAGACAGGACGACCGGCGTGAAGTTCAGTGAGACGCCATAGGGCTTGAACGAGACACCGACCGTGCAGACGCCACCGGCAACGCAGGACTCGCCCGAGGGCACCGGCAATTCGCCACCCGCCATGAACTTCGCGCTTTCACCTGACACTGCGGTCACGGTGGGCTCGGCGAGAATGCGGGCGACGCCGTTGCGCTCATAGGCCTGGATCTGGGCCGAGAGGCCCTTCACCGTCGACCCGGTCGCAGTCATCGCGTCGAAGGCGCCGGCGAGCAGCTTGCCCTGGGTCAGGTTCTGCAGGTTGAGGGGCAGCGGATTCTGCATGGTCCAGGTGCCCCAGGACCCACGCGAGATGGCATTGGTGACACCAAGTTGCTTCAGCACCGAGCGCTGCACTTCGGCGATCGTGACCTTCAGCATCACCTGATCGCGTCCGCGCAGGACGATGGAATTGATGACCGAGCCCTCGCCGATGGCGCCGCCACCGGAGCTCGATGACTTGGCAACAAAGCCCTTGGCAATATCGACCGCCATCTGGGCCTCGCCCGCGGAGTCGGCCTCGCCGGTCAGGATGATCGTGTCATTGACCGTGCGCGGAACGATGTCGCTCTTGGGCAGGGCGGTGCGGATGATGCGGCTGAGCTCGGTGATGTCGCGGCCGATGGTGATGTCGATCGCGGCAATCTGGCGACCCTGGGAATCCATGGCGAAGACCGAGGTCTGCCCGTTGCCCATGGCGATGATGTAGAGCTTGCGCGCGGTGCGAACGATGGCGTTCGCAACCTTGGGATCGGCAACGAAGATCTCGGCGGCGTCGCGCGGCAGCTCGACGATGATGGATTTGCCGACACCCATGTTGATGCGCCGGGCCAGGGGCCCTGAGGCCTCCGCGGTCGTCACGCCGTCATTCACCTGGGCGATGGCGGGTGCACTGGCGAGCGGCGCGGCCAGGAGCGCAAAAAGCGCCAGGGCGATGCTGCGGGTGCGGGTCATGAGGTCCCCCTTGCGGGTGCGGGTCGGGATCGACATGGGCATCAGCGCTTCCCCGAGGCGGCAATGCCGTATCGAACGATGGTGAGTGAGCCGTCGGCCTGCTTGTCATCGACAACGGCTTCGACGGTGCGGCTGGCATCGAGCA
>CAISZN010000535.1 GCA_903889985.1 uncultured Hyphomicrobiales bacterium
ATGGCGTCGGCTGTGGCGGGGGCGAGCAGGATCCCGTTACGGTGATGCCCCACCGCCAGCAGCAGACCGGGCAGGCCCGCCGCGCCAAGAATGGGCGCATCATCCTCCGACGTCGGCCGGAAGCCCGACCAGACCGCCTCGACGGCCACATCTTCCACGGAGGGAAGCGCGCGGCGGGCGGCGTCCAGCAGGGCGAAGAGCCCGCCCACGGTCACATTGGCGTCAAATCCCACCTCCTCGACGGTGGCGCCGACGATCAGGCGCCCGCCGGACTTGGGGGCCATATGGACCTGCTCGGTCCAGATCACATGGCGCAGCAGGGGCGGCTGGTTGGCGGAGCTTCGTAGGCTTACGGACTGGCCGCGCAGGGGGCGAACCGGAATGGCGAGATCGGCGGGAAGCAGCTGGCCCGAGCCTGCATAGGCGCCGGTGGTCAGCACAACGAGAGGCGCCTGGCATTCGTCGTCGCCAGAGGCGACCCCGCTGATCGCGCCTGCGCTGGTCACGAGGCCAGTGACATCCACGTTCTCGACGATGATCACGCCCGCGCGCTTCGCCGCGATTTCCAGCGCGGGCATCACCCGGCGCGGATCGACCTGAAAATCCCCGGGGCAATGAATGCCCGCCGTGACCGTGGGCCGCAAACCGCCCTCGAAATCGCGCACCTCCGCGCCTGTCAGCCACCGGCTCTCAAGCCCGACTTTCTGATGCAGTTCAAACCTGCCGCGCAGACGGGCCGTCTCGTCGCGCGTCATGGCGACCACGATGGTGCCGCTGCGGTCAAAATCGATATCAAGGCCGCTGGCCTGTTCGAGCTCAGCGCCGAAGGCCTCCCAGCGCCGCTGGCTCTCCAGCGCGAAGGCGATGAGGATCTCGCCTCCCGCCTCATATTCGGCGGCGGCTGCCAGCATGCCCGTCGCCGCGAGGCTGGCGCCTGATCCGACCTGTCCCTTGTCGACGACGACGACCTTCTGGCCGGACAGCGCCAGCCGCCAGGCGATGGACAGGCCGATGATCCCGGCCCCCACGACCACGACATCCGCCGTTTCGGGCAGGCGCGAACCGGCAGCCGCCACGGAAAGCGATTCGCCCTCCGCAGCCAAGCGGCGGCCCGCGATGATCTGGCTTGCACGTCCCGAATACACATCAACCTCGCAGAAAAAGGCGCAACGGTCGAAGGTTTCGAGATAGGCTCCGATCCCTACGCCGGTGCTAACCGGGTCAGGTTCGAAGGATTTCCGCGCTGACGGGGTCGGTAAGGACCCAGCCCAGCGGTTTCTCAGCCTCTTGTCGAGGATCTCCCTGGAACGTTCAAATTGTCTAACAAGCGTGTCTCAAGGTCAAGCTAGCACTGTGCAATACTTACCCAGTCGGCACGCTGTGTGACCCGGGAGGCAAACAGCTGAGTTACCTTACGAACTCAAGGAATCGGGAAGTCCTTCCCCTCAAACACCCTCCCCATCTGCTCCGCCCACGGCAGATAGGTAGCTTCGACCATCTGTAAAAGCGTGGCTGACGGCGCCTCGCGCCACAGCAATAGCCGCTCGAGCACATCAGGCGATAGGTAAGCCAGTCGCAATATGGGCCCCACGAACTGGGTTGAGACCTTCTCGGCCTTAGCAATATCTTGGATGGTCGCCGCTTCACCGGTCTCAAGCTTTCGTCGCCATGACCACGCCCGCCCGAGCGCGCGCAGGATGTGGGGAGACTGAACGCGAGCCTGAAAATGCGGATCGACGTCCGGCGCCAGAATTTTCGGCCGACCGTTCTTCCGCTTGAAGGCAATCGGGATGAAGACCTGGATTGTATCGTTTTCTTTGCTCAAGCGGCGGCCTC
>CAISZN010000536.1 GCA_903889985.1 uncultured Hyphomicrobiales bacterium
CAGAAGCTCATCGCAAAAGTTTATGCAACGCCCTCCGACATCGTCGAGAAGGCAAAGGCAGCCATGGTCTTCAAGCCCTGAGGACCGGGCTAGTCGCCCAGCACTTCCTTGGCCAGCTTGATGGCAGAGGGGGGCGAGGCGACGATCTGCTTTGCCAGCTTGTCGAGACTTGCGCCATCGGTCGGCTCGATGGGAATCTGCACTTTCAATGCTTCCGCGAGGAAGTCGGGGTCCTTCATTGTCTGGTCGAAGGCCTTGCGCAGGGCGTCGACCCGGTCTTCTGGCGTGCCCGGTGGCAGGAAGGCAGCGCGCGAAAATTCATTCGCACCTGAAATCAGCCGGATGGCGGCCTTTTGTTCTTCCGTTGGTGCGAGTTCGACAAGCGTTGGAACATCGGGCAGGAGCGGATCGCGGGTGAGGCCATCGACCGCCAGAGGCTTCAGTTTCCTGTCCGTGATGTAGCCCGGTGCCTGTGCAACCACGCTGATCCACGATGCGCCACGCGCCTGAATCTCGCCCCGCTCCATGGCGAGGTTGAGATCGGCGACGCCATTATAGCCAAGCACCATTTTGAATTTGGTGCCCAGCAGCACATTCAGTGCCTGTGGCACAATGAAGGTCGGTGAGTTGCGGCCCGTGGCCCCGACGATCACGTCCTTCTGCTTCGCCTCATCGAGGCTCTGGGCCGGCGCTGTATGCCAAACGGCAATCATGTTGCGCAGATTGGCAATGTTGCCGATCCAGCGCCATTTGGAGACATCATATTTGCCCGCAACCGACTGCTCGGTGAGCTGGCTTGTGACGTTGGTGTTCTGGGTCATGCCCATCACGGTGCCGTCCTTGGGCACGCTATGCTCAACCTGAACGGCCGTGGCGATGCCGCCACCCACACCACCGGCCAGCTTGACGATGATGGGCGGCTTGCCAGGAATGTATTTCGACATGTGATTGGCAAGAACGCGGGCATAAACGTCATAGCTGCCGCCAGCACCGGCGCCCACGACGAAGCTGATCGTCTTGCCGGTGTAGAACTGCTCGACACTCTGGGCATTTGCCAAGGCCGGAACGACCAGCAGGGCAAAGGCTGTGAGCCCTGTTGCAGACGACTTCGAGAGCATGAGCCCCTCCTGATCTCCACGGTGGCGGATCTGGCCGCCTTCAGCGGGGCTCTACCATGGTTGTGCGGAGCCATCCATCGGAAGGGGGATCGACGGGTTCCCTGCGCCATGTCAATTCTGTCATTCGATAAAAGAGATATGATCATGCGGAATTGATCGGAATCTTGCCAAACGGAGGAGACGAGATGAGCGACATCGGCATCACGGCAGCGGTCGTGCCGGCCGGAAAGGCCCCCCGCCTTCGCGTTCTCACTCTGAAGAGGGATGATGTCGTGGCCGCCCTCGAACAGGGCTGGCAGGATTTCAAGGCTGCACCCGGCATTGGTCTGACTTTTGGTGCGTTCTACACACTGGCGGGATGGGCAATCTTCCTTCTGGCGAGCTGGACGGGGATGCCCTACCTCTCCTATCCGTTCGCCACTGGGTTTGCCCTGATTGCCCCATTTACTGCGGCGGGCCTCTATGAGGTGAGCCGCCGGCTTGAACGGGGCCAGCCGGTCACCCTGTCGGCTGTTGTCGCTTCCGTGCGAGCGGCGGGGATGCAGGACCTGGGATGGCTGGGTCTGATCCTGTTCTTTTCGCTGATCATCTGGGTCGACATTGCGGCCTTCCTCTATGTGGCCTTCTTCGGCATCCACGTGCCGAGTTTCGAGGAGCTGGTGCCCCTCGTCATGGGGACGCCTACCGGTGCCATCTTCCTCGTGGTTGGCAATCTGGTCGGGGCGATCATTGCCTTCGGCATCTTCTCGGTCACGGTCATTTCCTGCCCGCTGCTGCTCGACCGGGACGTGGATTTCGTCACGGCCATGACCACGAGTATTGCG
>CAISZN010000537.1 GCA_903889985.1 uncultured Hyphomicrobiales bacterium
CGCTGAAGATCAGGTGTCGTGCGTCGCTTTAGTGCCTTGCGATCCGGACGCGCGGATCAGCGTCTGGCGCATCTGCGCGTGCCGCAACCAGACTTGCTTCACGAACGGGTCGGCGATGTCGAAGTTTCCATGGCCCTTGCGAACGATGAGGTTGGCGGCGACGAGCTTGTCGATCGCCGGTGTCATGTCGTTGGCGGAGATCTCTCTTCGCAGCGACTCGCTGAATGACGTCAGCGTATCGGCGGCATAGAGACCACGGCCCTGGCCGGCCGCGATTCGCGAGAAGGCGAGAACGGCCAACTCACCAGCGTCCTCGATCGACTGGATGTCGAGTTCGGCCGCCGCGGTGGCCAACGTGGCGCAGATGGTGGCGAATGCCGCGTCGGCATCCGCTCCGCGTCCCGCGGCGACTTCGTCCTGGAACTGCCGTACGGCCTTCGTCAGCTCCTCCGGTCGGCTCCCCATGTCGCGAAAACCGGAGAAACCCGCCTGCAGTGAAGGCACGGCCAGCCCGGCCGCGGCGACACGGTTCAGGAACCACTCGACGTAGTCCTTGCTCAGCGGCTCGAAGGAGGCCGTGTGAGCGCCAGCGAACGCCTGGGAGCGCCGTGTCGCCATGTCCGTCACCAGAGACTTGTGCGAGCCCGTCCCGACGATCAGCAGTCGGCCGGGGAGATCGGTTGCGGTGTTGACCATGTCTCTGGCCGCCTTCAAGGCGAAGAGCATGTCTTGGCCATCCTGGCTGGCCATGGCCTGTTGCACCTCGTCGATCACGAGCACGACGTCGCCCTGGGCCTTACGGACCAGTTCGACGAAGACTTCTGCGAGGGTGACGCCGCCAGGCGTTCCCAGACCGTCCAGTTGGAAGCCCAAGCTGATGCCTGCTGCGCCAAAGTTCACTCCCTTGACCCGGCGCAGCTTCTGCAGCAGCGTAGAAGTGGGTTGCTCGAGTTCGGAGGCCGCTGCGCGCACTGCCTCCTGTACGAGCGCCATCGGCGGGCGCGAGCGGTCCGTCCATAGGTCCACGTACAGCACAAGAGCCCCGTGGTCGAGGAGCGCCGGGACGAAGTCCTGCCGGATGAAGGTCGTCTTGCCGATACGCCGGATCCCCGAGAGAAACACGCCGGAGCGTAGTCCCTGGTCCAATGGGCCAGGCTTCAGGAGTTGCTGCACCAGCGCCTGGGCGTAGCTGGGGCGATGGAACACGAGTTCTTCGGCCATAGGGATTTGAGATTTTTTGGCGAGAAAGCCAAATTTCGCTTCCCGCCTAAAAATTGTCAAGTTGCAGAGGCGGCTGGACTGGACCCGGGCAGTTGCCACGTTGGGACCGGCCGCTGTCCTTGCCAGTCGCGCAAGGCGCCAGTCCGCTTAGTCCCGTCCCGCGCCAAACTGATCAGCTGGCCGTGAGGCCGCCGGTCGCGAATGGCAGGAACTGGCCGATGAGAGTCGTCTGCCCTAGCGATCGCAGAACTTGAATTTTCGAATCCCCACCGCCCGAACCCCGCATGGATCATGAATTTCCGCAAAAGCTCCTGAACTTTTTGCGGCAATACGGTAACGAGGGGCACGACCCAGTCTCGTAACCCATTGTTCTAGATATATTTTTTCGAACTCACCCAGTCAGGTGGCCCTGAAAAAAACAGCGTCTCGATCGTACTGAAGCCCCTGTATGACGGGACTATCTTCAAGCTCTGGTCAGGAGGTGACCGAGAAAAAGTCAATCAGATCAAAAGCTTGTCGGCAGCAGTTCAAAGATTGAACACTTGAAGTAACTTTGCTTGGCGGGCCAGAAACGATTGTTCAGCTAACTCGCTCAGTTTTCACCCCCACTTTTTTTGGTGGCGTCGGGGATTCCGGTGAATGTCAAGATAGTTGTCGCCTGGTTCATGCAGCCAGAGGCTGCTTATCCGTGGCGCTCGATGCCACGCTGACCACCGAGTCACGTTCCGGGTTAAGCGTCACAGGACCGACAGGGGACC
>CAISZN010000538.1 GCA_903889985.1 uncultured Hyphomicrobiales bacterium
CCGCCATTTTCGACGGGTCGAACAATCTGGCGGACGGACAAACCCAGAAATATCGCGCGCTCGCCGATCGCACCGGCATCAATGCCTCACACCATGTTCTGGAAATCGGCTGTGGCTGGGGTGGCTTTGCTGAATATGCGGCCAAGACACATGGATGCGAAGTCACAGGCCTGACCATCAGCAAGGAGCAGTACGACTTTGCCTGCAAGCGCATGTTCGAGCAGGGGCTGAACGAGAAGGTCACGATCAAACTGCAGGACTATCGCGACGAACGCGGCAGTTACGATCGGATCGCCTCCATCGAGATGTTCGAGGCTGTTGGACAGGAATATTGGCCAACCTTCTTCCAGCAGATGCGGGACCGTCTGGTTCCGGGCGGCGTCGCTGGCCTGCAGGTCATCACCATCCACGAAAACCTGTTTGACCGTTACCGCATCGAGCTCGACTTCATCCGGCGCTATGTTTTCCCGGGCGGGATGCTGCCGACCCCTGCCATCATGCGCGATCTTGGCCAGAAGTTCGGTGTGCCGCTGTCAGCTGAAAGAGTCTTTGGCAATGACTATGCGATGACGCTGGCCCATTGGCGTGATCGGTTCCGGGCTGCCTGGCCGAACCTGACCGGAATGGGTTTCGACGAGCGGTTCCGGCGGTTGTGGGAATACTACCTCGCCTACTGCGAGGCGGGTTTCCTGGCTGGCACCATCGACGTGCGACAGATGGTGTTCGCGCGCGCGGCGTGAGCCTCTCAGCGGGCTCCGCCGGTGCCACGGCTGACAAGCCAGAAATACCAGCTATAGGGCAACTTGGTCAGGACCTTGAGCAACCAGACCATGCGCCGTGGGAAGGCGATTTCAAAACGCCTTGTCTCCAGTCCGTCGCAAATCCGGCGCGCTGCCTCATCCGCCTCCATCAGGAACGGCATGGGGAAATCGTTCTTGTCCGTCAGCGGAGTCCGCACGAAGCCGGGGCAGACGACCTGCATCAGGACCCCATCGCCATCGAGCGTGAACTTCAGACTGGTACAAAGCGCAATGAGGGCTGCCTTGGAGGCACAGTAGGCAGCCGCCCCCGGCAACCCGCCGTAGCCCGCCACGGAGGCAACAACCGCAACCTGTCCGCGACCGCGATGCTGAAGGATCGGTAGCAGCGGTTCGAGTTGATTGATGGTCCCGCCGAGATTGACGTCCAGCGTCATGCGCGCTTCTTCGCCAATCAAGGGCTTGGCGCCCGGAACATGGGTTCCGACATTCAGGAAGGCGAGAGCAATCGGCCCGGCCTCGCTTTCGATCCGCGAGATTACTGCGGCGGTTGCGGCCCGATCCGTCACATCCAGAACATAGGAGAGGATCCGTCCGGACGGAGCCTCTGCGACCAGAGTGGCAAGCTCGCTCTCGCGACGGGCCGAAACTGCGACCGTCCAGCCCCGGCGAACCAATTCCAGGACGACGAAGCGGCCAATGCCGGAACTGCCGCCCGTAACCCAGGCAACGCCGTCAACCGGGCGAGCGGGGCGCGGCGCCATTCAGCGCTGACCGAAGAGACGGTCGAAAATCCGCCCAACAGGGCCAGTCAGATGCAGCGGAGCATCGGTGACGGCAAAACACAGGCAATCACATCCTGCGTCCGCAATTGGCCGGTGATCGAGATCGGCACCCGCAATGGCGATATCACCCCGCACGTAATGACCTGTCGTGTCCGAAAAGCCGCCATCGAGGACCAGCGTGATCTCGGAACTCTCATGGGTATGGGATGGCATGCGCCGGCCCGCCTTGACCAGAAGCAGGGACGCCTCACCCCGGCCGGAGTCGGACACCCTGAATTCCTTCACACCCGGAAGCTTCGTGCGCCACTTGATTTCGCTCAGGTCGCTCCCGACGAACTGCAGGAGTGGATCCGGCAGGACACTCGCCGGGCGAGCG
>CAISZN010000539.1 GCA_903889985.1 uncultured Hyphomicrobiales bacterium
GCCCGTGCCGTGACTGGCGTCGAGATGAAGGACCTCAAGTCCCTCGCTGACGAGGCCAAGGGGCAGGTCGGCAGCGGCATCGTCTGCATCATCGGTGTTTCGGAAGATGGCAAGGCAGGCGCCGTTGTTGGCGTCACGCCGGACCTGACGGCCCGTTTCAACGCCGTCGACCTGGTGCGCATCGCATCCGAAAAGCTTGGCGGCAAGGGTGGTGGCGGACGGCCGGACATGGCCCAGGCCGGTGGGCCTGACGGCAGCAAGGCAGAAGCTGCGCTGGAAGCAGTGAGCGAGGCCATCGGAGCCAAAGCGGCCGCCGAATGACCAGGCCGCGCCGCAGCCTCGCCCGGCTGCGCCGCGGCATCCACACAACGCTCGATGGCGGCGGCTTGGACCTCGTCTCGCGCGTCGTGCACGGGGGGCTCGTCGTCCTCGTCTGTGCGAGCGTGATCAGCGTCGTCCTGGAAACGGTCCCCTCGCTCGCGCAGCGCTATGGGCTCGGCTTCCTAATCGTCGAGGGCATCGCCGTCACGGGCTTTTCCATCGAATACGTTCTGCGGTTCTGGAGCGCGCCGGACCATACCCCATATGGCGATCTGACCCCGATGCAGGCGCGCCTGCGCTTTGCCACGACGGCCTCGGCACTGATCGATCTGCTGTCGATCCTGCCCTTCTATCTCGGCTTCTTCCTGCCGGTGGACCTGCGTGTGCTGGTGCTTCTGCGGCTGCTGCGCTTCTTCAAGCTGGCACGCTATTCACCCGGCATGCGATCGCTCATGGCGGCACTGGAAGCCGAACGCAAGGCACTCTTTGCATCCTCGATCGTCCTGCTGGGCCTTGTGCTCATCGCAGCTGCGGCCATGCATCTGGTCGAGCATGAGGCGCAACCTGACAAGTTCGGCTCGATTCCCGATGCCATGTGGTGGGCCGTGGTGACGCTCACCACGGTGGGTTACGGCGACGTGGTACCGATTACGCTCGCGGGCCGCATCGTCGCCGGCATCACCATGCTGGGTGGCCTCATGATGCTGGCGCTGCCCATCGGCATCGTAGCCAATGCCTTTGCCGAGGAGATCCACCGGCGCGAGTTCGTCGTGACCTGGAGCATGCTGGCGCGCGTGCCACTCTTCTCATCGCTCACGGCTTCGGAAATTGCCGAGGTCATGAATTACCTGCGTGCCCAGATGGTGCCGGCCGGCACGGTGATCATGCGCCGGGGCGAGGCTGCCACCTGCATGTATTTTATCGCCCAGGGCAGTGTCGAGATCGAGACCAGCAAGGGTCCCGTCCATCTGGGTGAAGGGCATTTCTTCGGTGAGAAGGCCTTGCTGCGCAAGACCCATCGCACAGCCACCGTACGCACGGTGGAACCGAGCAAGCTGCTGGTCCTTGAAGCGGGTGATCTGCACGCCTTGATGGAGCGCAACAGCGAGATCGCAGAACGCATCGAATCCGTCGCGAAAGAGCGCGAATAGTCCCGGCTTGGCTTGGAACACGCACTGCAAAAGCCACGTGCCCTGGCCCTTGATCTGGCTCATAGTCAGTCGACCGGTACGGACGCAGGATGCGTGCATCACAGGCAGGAGCCAACTTCATGTTCAGGACGATTCTCGTCGCCATCGATGTGGCGGAACTCGATCTCGCCAAGCTTGCGCTCGAAAACGCTCTCGCCCTCGCCGAACAGAGCGGAGGTGCCCTGCGGCTCGTCAATGTGCAGCAACTGCTGCCGGCGACCTATATGGATTACATCCCCGCCGAATTCGACGAGGAGCAGCGCCAGGAAGCCGAAAGCAAGCTGAAGCAGCTGGCGGCCAATCTTCGCTTTCCGCAGGAGCGGGTCAGCTACATCGTGCGCACCGGCGGCATCTATCCAGAAATCCTGGCGGAGGCGGACGACTGGGGCGCGGACCTCATTGTCCTTGGTTCCCACCGTCCGGCCATGGCGACCTATCTGCTTGGATCAAACGCCAAGACAGTGGTGCGCCATGCCAAATGCTCGGTGCTCGTCATCCGGCAGTGATGCGATCAATTTCGGCGAGATCCTGCGCGGTGAGCTGCCAGCTCACCGCCTTCACATTGGCCGCAATCTGGTCCGGGCGGCTTGCCCCGGCAATCACGCTCGACACATAGGGCTTTGAAGCAAGCCAGCTGAAGGCAAGTTCGAGCAGGCTGTGGCCGCGCTCCTTGGCAAAGGCATCGAGCGCATCTGCAACAGCGCGATTGCGCTCGGTCAGGTGGCGATTGCCGAGCTGGGGATTCTTGATGAGGCGCGCATCCTGCGGCTTCGCCCCATGAGCATATTTGCCGGTCAGAAGGCCGCCGCCCAGCGGATAGAAAGGCAGCAGCCCAAGGCCGAAATGCTCCATCGAGGGGACAAGCTCCTTCTCGATGTCACGCACCAGCAGGCTGTATTCATTCTGCGCCGTGACGAAGGGCTCGTAGCCGCCTGTGCGCGAGGTCCAGGCCGCATTCGCCACCTGCCAGCCATCGAAGTTCGAGCAGCCGATGTAGCGAACCTTGCCCTGTCGGACGCAATCATCAAAGGCCCGCAGGGTCTCTTCCATGGGGGTCGCGGGATCGAAGCGGTGGATCTGGTAGAGATCGATCCAGTCGGTCCTGAGGCGCTTCAGGCTCGCCTCCACGGCCGACATGATGTAGCGGCGCGACCCATCGGCAGAACGGCCGGTGCCCAGCACATCCATGCCGAATTTCGTGGCAAGCACGATGTCCTTGCGCCGCTCGCCAAGGATCTCGCCCATCAATGTTTCAGAGGCACCCTTGCCGCCATAGGAGTCGGCTGTGTCGAAGAGGGTGATGCCCTGGTCGAGTGCCGCATGGATCACCGCCTTCGTGCCCTCCGCGTCGAGCCGCCCACCGAAGTTGTTGCAGCCAAGACCGACAATGGAGACTTTGAGGCCGGACCGGCCTAAGGCGCGCTGGAGCATGGGGAGACCTTCGGGGCTGCAGGATTGCGGAGCTGGAGAATTGTTCAAATTCTGGCCTCCCGCTACGCCCCTGACAAGAGCGCCCCCATGCCGCAGTTGTGTCCCACGCCCTTGCCCCGCTACTGTGAAGCAATCAGGATCTGCCGGGGGAGGCAATGGCCAAGACAGTCGTCGCATTCGGAGCACCACATAGCCCCAGCCTGCCATCCGTCGTCGCGAAGGATCCGAGCTTCGTCGAGAACGCGCTCTATCAGGACATCCGCACCGCGCTCGAGGCTGCCAAGCCCGATGTGCTGCTGATCTTCGCCAATGATCACTTCAACACCTTCTTCCTCGACAACTGGCCGCTCTTTTCAGTCGGCGTGGCCTCGCAGACGGCTGGCCCCAACGACCAGACGCCCATGCCCCGCTACGAGATCCCGGTGCATGAGGGGCTGGCGCGCCACATTCACCGCACCGGTATCGAGAATGGCTTCGACCTCGCCCAGACACAGGAGTTCGAGGTCGACCACGCCTTCACCGTGCCGGTGCATTTCGTCGCCCCGCACGGCAAGCTTCCGATCGTGCCCTTCTTCATCAATTGCTTCTCCGATCCGCTTCCGCTCGCCGAGCGCACCCATGAGCTTGGCCGCGTGATCGGCGGTGCGATCCGCAGCTATCCGGAGAAGCTGCGCGTCGCCATCTTCGCCAGCGGCAGCTTTTCTCTGGAAATCGGCGGACCGAAAATCCCGCCGCGCGATCGCAGCGGCGTGCCCGATCGCAAATGGGTGGCGCGCATCGTTGAACTCATCGAGAAGGGTCATATCAAGGCCCTGACGCAGGAAGCCACGCAGGACCAGATGACCCGCGCCGGCAATGCAGGCGGCGAAGTGCTCAACTGGATCGCCATGCTGGGCGTCATCGGCGATCGCATGCCGGTCTCCCTGCTTCCGCAACCACACGGCCACGCATTCGGCATCTGGAGCTGGGACGAGCCATGAGCATCTACGGCGTTCACAAACTCTGTCGCAGCGCCCTGCACGATCTTTCCGTGCGCGAGGCCCTGAAGGCCGACCCGGTGGCCACGCTGGACAAGTTCCCGCTCACCGCAGAAGAGAAGCAGCTGCTTCTGGCCGGTGACGTGGCCAAGCTCTGGGAGATGGGCGCGAGCGGCTTCCTGCTCAGCTATCTCACGCGCTGGGAGCTGCTGGGGCTGACAGTACCGGTCTATTGCGATCGCATCAGGCAGGCCAAGGACTGGCGCTATCCCGATGGCGGGGAGATGATCACCAGCGGTCGTGAGGGGCAGGAGCATATACGCACTTAAGCGCGGGGTGGTCTCTCAGCGCACCAGCTCGCGCATGGCCCGCTCCAGCCCATCAAGGGTGAGCGGGAACATGCGTCCGCCCATGAGCGATTGGATCATGCCGATCGACTGGGTGTATTTCCAGTGTGCCTCCTCGACAGGATTGAGCCAAACCACATGCGGCCAGGCGCGCACCACGCGGTCGAGCCACAGAGCACCTGCCTCGGGATTGTGATGCTCCACGGCGCCACCATTCATGGAGATCTCATAGGGGCTCATGGATGCATCGCCGACGAAGAGGATCTTGTAGTCGCGCGGGAATGTATTGAGCACATCCATGGTTGGTGTGCGCTCGTTGTAGCGCCGCGCATTGTTTTTCCACACATGCTCGTAGAGGCAATTGTGGAAGTAGAAATGCTCCATGTGCTTGAACTCTGACTTCGCCGCCGAGAACAGCTCTTCCACCATGGCGATGTGCCAGTCCATCGAGCCGCCGATGTCGAAGAAGAGAACGACCTTGACCGCATTGCGCCGCTCGGGCCGCAGCTTCACGTCGAGATAGCCCCGTTGCGCCGTCTCGCGGATCGTGCCGTCGAGATCGAGTTCATCGGGCGCGCCTGTGCGGGCAAAGCGGCGCAGGCGGCGCAGGGCCACCTTGATGTTGCGGGTCCCAAGCTCGACACCGCCATCGAGGTCCTTGAACTCGCGCTTGTCCCAGACCTTCACCGCCCGATTGTTGCGGTTCCTGTCCTGCCCGATGCGCACGCCTTCGGGATGATAGCCATAGGCGCCGTATGGCGAGGTGCCAGCCGTCCCGATCCATTTGTTGCCGCCCTGATGGCGGCCCTTCTGCTCGGCGAGCCTTTGCTTGAGGGTCTCCATGAGTTTGTCCCAGCCCATGGCTTCGATCTGCTTCTTCTCATCGTCGGAAAGATATTTTTCGGCGAGCCTTTTCAGCCAGTCTTCGGGCAGCTCGGCCTTCTCCATGGCCTCCAGCAGGCTTTCGAGCCCCTTGAAGGTCGCGCCGAAAACACGGTCGAAGCGGTCGAGGTTGCGCTCGTCCTTCACCAGAAGGGCACGGGACAGGAAGTAGAAATCCTCGATGGACTTGTCGGCGAGATCCTTCTCCAGCGCCTGCATGAGGGTGAGGTATTCCCGCAGCGTGACGGGAACCTGTGCCTCGCGAAGAGCGGTGAAGAAAGTCAGGAACATCTGGGCAGGTTAGCGCAAGTGGCTGGTTTGCGGAATGCACGACTGGAGGCAAGACCTTCACCCTCCCCCTTGCGGGGAAGGTGTGGGAAGCGTTTCGGCCTTAACTCAGCGCCAGTCGCGGAAATAGGCGTTCCGCATTGCCGCGCTCCACATTCCCACGCGCCGCCCCAAAGCCCTCGTAGGCATCGAAGCCTACTGTCTCGGCGGTTACCACTGCTGGCACCACATAGGGATAGTCCGTGCCGAAGAGGATCTGCGAAGGCGGGACGAAGGCGGTCAGCGCGTCAAGCGGCGCATGATGCCCGGACAGGGCCGTGTCGTAATAAAACCGCGCGACATGGGCGAGCGCC
>CAISZN010000540.1 GCA_903889985.1 uncultured Hyphomicrobiales bacterium
CCCAGCAGTTTCACCCGGACCGGCGGGCAGTCGGGCTCCGGGACTGCCGACGCGAAGGCAGCAGGAATCCAGTAGCAGCGCATCAGTTTGCCCATGGGCGTGCCGGGGCCGACGCGGGTCAGGCGCTCATTATTTTCGCGGGACAGCATGAGGTGTCTCCTCCCGATGGTCATTGTGCTTTTCGTTGCGTGCAGGATAACGCTTCCGATGCCTGCTTGCCAATAGTGTCGCAGGCGCGGGCTCTTGTTGGTGCGAGGCAATTCGCCTAGGCTCGCGCCCAAGCAGTGCAAGCTGCAATCACAACAAGATCACACGGGAGGGCCCATGAAGGGCGCGGACGTCGTTGCATCCATTCTCAAGCAGGAGGGAACCGAGTTTCTCGCCTGCTACCCGCGCAATCCCCTGATCGAGGCCTGCGCGCGGGCAGACATCAAGCCCATCCTGTGTCGTCAGGAGCGCGTTGGTGTCGGCATTGCCGATGGGTTCTCGCGTATCCGCCGTGGCAGGCAGAATGGCGTCTTTGCGGCCCAGCAGGGACCGGGCATCGAGAATGCCTATGCGGGCGTTGCGCAGGCCTATACGGAAAATGTGCCGCTTCTGGTGATCCCCGCCGGCTATGCGCTCAAGCGCCATTACCAGCGGCCGACGTTTCGAGCCGCAGAGGCCTTCAAGTCCGTCACCAAATGGGCAGCCCTTGCCCATGACGTTCAGGAGCTGCCCGAGCTCTTGCGTCGCGCCTATCACGCGATGCGCACCGGCCCGAGTGGTCCTGTGCTGCTGGAAATCCCCGACGAGGTCTTCGAGGCCGAGTTCGAGGGTGAGCTGAAATACACGCCCGTGCGCCCCTATCGTGCGGGGCCTGATCCCGCGCTGGTGCGCGAGGCCGCCAAAATCCTGCTCGCCGCGAAATCGCCGCTCATCTGGGCCGGGGCCGGCGTCATCTATGCGGAAGCGAGCGAGAAGCTCGCAGCTCTTGCGGAAATGCTGCCCGCGCCCGTCGCCTGCACCAATCCCGGCAAGAGCGCCATTGCCGATACCCATCCCCTGTCGCTGGGCGCCTCCACCCGCAACCAGCCGCGGATGTTTACCGAATTCATGAAGCGCGCCGATGTGGTCTTCGCCATTGGCTCAAGCCTGTCGAATACGTCCTTCGGGCCGCAGCTGCCTGTGGGCAAGCGCATCATCCATTCCACCAACAATCCGGTGGATGTGAACAAGGATATTGCGGCCGAGCTCGCACTGATCGGCGATTCAGAACTCGTGCTCGACGCACTGATCGAGGAAGTGGCGCGCCTCCAGACCGCCCATGTGGCCGCACGCGCTGCTGTCCTCAAGGAAGAGATCGCCGCCATCAAGGCGGCCTGGCTGCGTGACTGGGCCAAGCATCTGGAGTCCGGCGAGACGCCGATCAACCAGTATCGCGTCATCAAGGAACTCATGCAGGCGGTCGACATGAGCCGCACGATCCTGACCCACGATTCAGGCAGCCCGCGCAAGCAGATCCTGCCCTTCTGGCAGACGACAGTGCCAGGTTCCTACATGGGCTGGGGCAAGTCCACCCAGCTTGGCTATGGGCTTGGCATCATCATGGGCGCGAAACTCGCAGCGCCCGACAAGCTGTGCATCAACATCATGGGCGACTCGGCGATCGGCATGACGGGCATGGATATCGAGACGGCTGCGCGTTATCGCATCCCGATCCTGACCATCGTCTTCAACAATGGCGTCATGGCGGCCGAGCGGCAGGTCATGAGTGAATCCATCGAGAAGTTCGATGCCATCAAGGTCGGGGGCAACTATGCCAAGCTGGCCGACGCTCTGAATGTGCCATCGCTGCGTGTGGACCGGCCCGAGAATATTGCTGCTGGCATTCGTCACGCCGTCGAGACAGTGGATGGCGGCTCGCCCTTCCTGCTCGAATTCGTGGTGAAGGAAGGCTACGACTTCACCTGAGGCGCTGACTGGTAGGCCATGGGAGGTGTGCGATGAACCGCATTGCGTTTCTTGCCCTGTCCTGCCTTGTGGCAGCTCCTCTTCATGCAGAAGAAGACTTCTACAAGGGCAAGACCATCACGATCGTCAACAGCACCGGAAACGGCGGCACCTACTATGGCGTCGCCATGGCCATGACGCGCCACATGCCGAAATATATTCCCGGTCACCCGACCATGGTCGTCAAGAGCATGCCCGGTGGCGGCAATGTGCTGGCCACCAATTTCATGTTCACCAATGCGCCCAAAGACGGCACCTATATCGCGACGATCAACAATTCGATCCCGCTGCACCAGGTGCTGGATGGGCGTGGCGTGCGTTATGACGCAGCGCAGTTCAACTGGCTCGGCTCCACGGGCACCTATAATTCGGTTGCCTATGTCTGGCATGCCTCCGAGATCAAGACCTACAAGGACCTGTTCAGCAAGTCGGTGGTCCTGGGTGGCACGGGCCTTGGGTCGAGCATCGTGATCTATCCGACGATCACGAATGCCATGCTTGGCACGAAGTTCAACATCGTGCTCGGCTATAACTCGACCATGGACATCGACCTTGCCATGGAACGGGGCGAAGTACAGGCGCGCACCGGCAGCTATACCGGCCTTGTGAGCGATCACCCGGACTGGTTGCGCGACCAGAAGGTGCGCTTTCTCTTCCAGATCGGCAGCAGGCCCGACCCGGCGCTCATGGGCGTGCCCCTGATGACCGAGCTGGCCTCGACGCAGGAGCAGAAGCGGATCCTCAAGCTCGTGTCCTCGCCCATCGACGTGGGCCGGCCCTATCTGGCGCCGCCCGGGGTGCCGGCCGATCGTCTCGAGATCCTGCGCAATGCCTTCCAGCAGGCCCTGCGCGACAAGGATTTCCTGGCTGAGATGGCCCAGCAGGGTGTTGGCATCGATCCGGTCAGCGCCGAAGAGCTGACCCAGATCATCCTCGATACGGTGACCACGCCGCCGGATCTGGTCGAGAAGACCAAGAAATTTGTCGGCACGATGGAGTAGAGCCTGTCATTTCAGCTCTGTAAGACCTTGATGAAAAAGGATGACTTCTTGCCCAAACATGATTTTTGGTGAGATTGAGGCAACTTGTGCGAAACCGGCGAAGGTCAGGGGCTCCTTTTGGCTGGCGTTGTTTCCATTCGCTTAACCATGCTATGAGCAAGATGGTCCTAAAGTGTATGGAGTAGGGCCGTCGAGCGTCGTATTGGCTCGCGTCTTGCGGCTTCCCAACGTAGGCGTAGGTATGAATTCGGATCTGACAGGAAACGGTGAGGACGCCATGCTGCCGATGGGCCGCCCGCGGACCTCCTTGCTGGCTGGCGCCCTCGCGCTGGCCGCACTGGCCGTTTCCGGCGGATTCCTGGCCGATGCGCTCCTGTCGTCCAGCGCCCCGGCTCCGGCGGCCTTGGCCTGGTCCGGCGCCCTGCCGACCTCCATCGCGCCCATGGCCCCCGTGACCGCCCTGTTGAATGTTCCCGCCGAGCCCAAGGCTCCGCGGAAGCTCAGCTCGGCCAATTACGATCTCATCTTCGGCCCCTCGGTCCAGGCTTTGTCCTTCACGAGGCCAGATGCCCCCCTGCGGGCCGAGCGGCCTGTGCGCGAGGCGTCGATCCCGGCCAATCCGGCTCTCGAAGTCCCTCTGCCGCCCCGCGCGCCTGATCGTGCCGGCCCGGACAGGAGCGCGGCGGAAGCCCCGGCGCGGACGGCCGAGCTCCCGGTGCCCACACCCAATCCCTTCCGTCCCCGGGCGCTCATGCGCACGGTCGAGCCGAAGGATCCGGCCCATCGCGTCGTCGCCTCGACGACTCCTGATGAGAGCAATTTCTTCCAGAAGCTCTTTGGCAGCCTGACCCCCGGGTCGAACCCGGCCCTGGCCTATGCCCGCACGGAAGAGCCCGGCCTGAATACGCTGACCCCTGTCGTGCCGCGCATGCCGCAGGTCGATGGCAATCGTACCGCGGTCTATGACATCGAGGCCAAGGTCGTGATCATGCCTGATGGCACGCGGCTCGAAGCCCATTCCGGCCTTGGCGACCATCTCGACGACCCATCCTCGATCTCGATCAGGATGCGCGGCGTCACGCCCCCGAACGTCTATGAACTCAGCATGCGCGAGCAGCTGTTCCATGGCGTGCGCGCGCTGCGCATGACCCCGACGGACAGTTCAAAGATGTATGGTCGCGATGGGATCCTGGCTCATACCTTCATGCTTGGACCGCGCGGCGACTCCAACGGTTGCATCTCGTTCAGGGATTATGATCAGTTCCTGCAGGCCTTCATGCGGGGCGAGGTGAAGCGCATCGTTGTAGTGACCCGCGCCGGCCTCACGGTTGCCCAGCGCCTGCAGCAGCACAGCTAAACCGCCACTCATTTCATCGTCGAACGTCAGAAGCCGTGGCATCGTGACGCGACAGCTGTGTCTACGCCTTTGGTTGACACTGCCCTGTCGCGTGGGCAACATAGCTCAAACAATAGCTTAGGGGAGGTTCGTCGATGGACGATACCAAGATCATTGAACGGCGTCCGGTCGCCTGTACTGACGAAGCCGTCGTGTTTTCCATGCGCAACCTGCCCATGCTCGAGCAGGGCACCAGCTATGATCCGCTCGCCACGACACAGAACCTCTGGGCCGCTGTGAAGGTCTATGCCAGCGGTGGCGAGAATGCACTGCATGCCCATGGCGGCGAGGATCATGCCTTCATCGTGCTGCAGGGCAAGGCCACTTTCACCTTCGGCGACGGTCGCTCGCAGGTCGTGCGCGTGCATGAAGGGGTGATGATCCCCAAGGGCGTGCAATATAAATTCGAGGCGGATCAGGCTGAAAATCTCGTGCTGCTGCGCGTGGGTGGCGGTGAGCGCACGGTGAAGTCCCTCGACAATCTCACAGCGCACGGCACCCCCAAGGATGTGGTCGCCCAGACGACCTTCAGCGATGGTTCGGTCAAGGTTGGCAACAGCCCCAAGAACGGCGAGACCTCGAAGACGCGCGTCTACGCCAAGGGCAAGTATTTCTCTCCGGACTGAGGTTTTTCGCGCGCAGTGATTGCGCAGGACCTGTCCCTTTCCGACTTTCCGAATGGAGCCCGCAATGCCCGTATTACCCGTCGATGCCTCGAAGTTCGCAGGCATGTCCGAAGAGCAGCAGCGCACCTTCCCGCGCCGCGTGGTCATTGGCGAACACTTGACGCCTGACGAACTGGCCAGGATGCCGAAGATGATTTCCACCGACTCCCATGTGATGGAGCCGGAAGAGCTGTGGCTCGAATTGCCCAAGCGCCTGCAGGAGCATCTGCCCAAGGTGCCCTTCCGCAATTCCCCTCCCGGCGCGACCGACCCGCACCTGCGCCTGCAGGATCAGGACACGGATGGCGTGGCCGCCGAGATCCTGTTCCCCAACTATGGCATGGCGCTGTTTGCCATGGACGATGTCGAGACCCAGCAGGAATCCTTCAAGCTCTACAACGACTGGCTGACGAACTTCTGCAGCGTCGACAAGAAGCGCCTCTACGGGTCGCCGCTGGTGTCCTGCTACGACATTCAGGCGGGCATCAAGGAGCTGCATCGCGGCCTGAGCATGGGCATGAAGGGCTGCATGATCTGGCAGGTGCCTGATCCCAAGCTCCCCTTCACCTCCGATCACTACGAGCCCCTGTGGGCGGCCTGCAACGAGGCCAAGGCGCCGGTGGTCTGCCACATCCTGACAGGCCATTCCTACATCAAGACAGGCCAGAAGGGTGGCGTGCAGGGCATCAAGGATGCGGTCAATTCCAAGACCAATGATTCCTGCAACACGCTCTTCGATTTCATCTTCTCGGGAGCCTTTGATCGTTATCCCGATCTGAAGCTGCTGCTCGCCGAGAGCGAGATCGGCTGGCTGCCCTTCATGCTGCAGCAGTGGGACTATTATTTCGAGCGCTTCCGCAAGCAGCGCGAATTGCCCATCAAGCGCAAGCCGAGCGAGATCTTCGACGAGCACGTCTATGGCACGTTCCTCGAGGACTATGTCGGCACCCGTGTCTTCCCCTGGTGGCACGGCACGAAGAACTGCATGTGGTCGAACGACTATCCGCACTTCAACATGACGTTCCCGAACTCGCGCGAGGTCGCGGAATATCACCTGAAGGGGCTGACTGCCGAGAACCGCGAAAGACTGACGCGCGATAACGCGATCAAGCTGTTCGATCTCGACATCTGAACCACAAGGCTGCGGTGCTGCCACCTTCAGGAGTTGGTGGCGCCGGGCCGAACTTTGCCACGTTCGCCGGACACAAGGCCTCAAGGCTGGCTGGTGAAACGCAGGGAGGGGACTTCCATGTTCAAGCAGACGGTGGCCGCCGTTCTCGCGGCCGCATCCATGACCATCGGCTGGACGGCACGTGCGCAGGAGACCTTTTTCGCAGGCAAGACGATCACGATCCTGATCGGCTATGCGGCGGGTGGCACCTATGATGCGACGGCGCGTCTGCTGGCGCGGCACATGTCCACGCATATTCCCGGTCATCCGGTGATCCTGCCGCAGAACCTGCCGGGTTCCGGCGGCATCAAGACGATCCTCAATCTCTACAACGTCGCGCCGCGTGACGGGACGACGCTGGGGATGCTGTCCCGCAGCTATCCGATCGAGCCCGCCTTCAACCCACAGATGGCGAAATACGATCCCACGCGCTTCATTCCCATTGGCTCGACCAGCCAGGAAGTTTCTGTCGGCGTGGTTTGGTACACGCGCGGCATTACCTCAATCAAGGATCTCTACGATCGCGAGATCACCACCGGTGCAACGGGCGCCACTGATGATACCGGCCGCTTCCCGACACTGCTCAAGAATCTCTCCGGCACCAAGATCAAGGTCATCACCGGTTATCCTGGTGGGAATGATGTCACCATGGCCATGGAGAAGGGCGAGGTTGATGCGCGCTTCGGCTGGTCGTGGGGCAGCCTCAAGAGCCGTGCTCGCAACTGGCTGACGGAGAAGAAGATCAACGTCCTCGTCCAGATGGCGCTCCAAAAGGCGCCGGACCTGCCCGACGTTCCCCTCATCATGGAATTTGCCAAGACCGATCTCGATCGCAAGGCGCTGGAACTTCTGTTCACGCCGCAGGTCAGTGCCTGGCCCTTGATTGCGCCGCCGGACGTTCCCGCTGACCGCGTCGACATCCTGCGCAAGGCCTTCGATGCGACGATGAAGGATCCCGCCTTCATTGCCGATGCGGAACGGCTGAGCATTGAGGTCGATCCGGTCGATGGTGCGACCATGCAGAAGCTGGTGCAGCGCATCGGGACCTTCGACAAGTCCGTCATCGATCGCGCGCTGGAGCTGACGGACGTCAAGTGACACCAGGCCAAGGCTGCGCGGCGTGAGTCGCGCGGCCGTTTGAGCCTGGAAACATGGTGTCAGTGTCGTCCCATGAGTCCGACCAGCACGGCAGGAATATTCGCGGCTCAAGTGCAGAAAACGGTATTGATCAGCAAAGAAAATCTTCTGTATTTTTTGTAGCACGATTGTTTTTGCGGGCATTTTTATTTTCTGAAATCAATATTTATCGAGAATTTTGATCGTACTTCCGGGAGATGGATCAGTTCTAACCTAGCGCTTAAGGATATAAATAATCGAAGGCCTGATGTTCTATCGCGTCATTTCATTGCTGAAATTGCTGTGATTGATTTCTGCACCCAGAAGCTAAGCTAGAGTTGACAGCTTCATTTAGCTTCATGTTTATTGAGCATCGCGTTTTAAGTTTTTTGGGGGTTATGATGGCTCGGCTTGGCTATCGTGCGGCTTTCAGCTTCGCGGTAATTTTGGGTTCAGTTGTGGGTTTGTCCAGCCTGGCGAATGCCGAGGGCACGGGCAAGAACGGTGTCTTCACCATCCATAACGACACGGACGACAACACAGTCACCGGCTTCTACACGAACGACGGCAGCGGCTGGAGCACCAACTGGCTGTCGCGTAGCCTCGGCCCCGGAAAATCCTCCGACATGCAGTTCTCCAAGCCGGGCGGCAAGTGCAAGCAGCGCCTGCGCGTCGGCTGGAAGGGCAAGAACGGCGGCGAAGTGCTGGATGATCCGATCAACATCGACATCTGCGACGCTTCCAACGTCTATCTGCACGACAACGAGATCACCTACGACTAGGAGCTGGCCTATCGCTGCTCAATAGTTGGAATCACGACA
>CAISZN010000541.1 GCA_903889985.1 uncultured Hyphomicrobiales bacterium
CCCTCAGGCTTTTCCAGATCGAGCTTGCCGTCCTTTGCAGCCGCATAGTCCCTGAGGACTTTCTGGTGGTCAGCGACGTTGGACTCGATGCGCTGGATGTCTTCTGCAATCCATACGCCCTGCAAATCGCAGAAGTTGACCTTGCCCTGGAGCGCTTCAAGTTCCTGGCCAAGGTTGCTGAAGGCTGCTTTGTCACCTGTCCAGTTGTCCGGCCGGAACAGGGTCTCCTGAACAGACTGGCTGATGCCCGTGAAAGCCTGCGTCTGCGCTTCGGTGCGACCCGTCGCCAGGTCGCCTTGATCAAGATGCTCCTTGACGGTGCTCCTTGCGTCGCTGCTGATCTCATTCAGCATCAATTGCCCAACCACCGACGGTTGCTTGGCGAGGTCGGACTGGAGGTTGTCCTGAACGTCGCGATTTTCGAGAGTCGACTTTGCTGCACGCATGCGATCGACTGCATGAGTGACATCGTCGACGCCAGAGAATCCGGCCTTGCCGAGACGGCTCATGTTCTCCTGGAATTTGCCCCTGACCGTATCAAAGTCGTAGCCCATCGACTCGATGTCTTTGCGCGTGACCCCGGTCAGTTTGAGGAATTCATCCGCGCTGAACTTCTTGCCGGGATCCATGCCCATCTGGTTATGGCCAAGATTCTTATCCTGCGCTTCGGTCAGCTTCTCCATGCTGTCGGCGAGCCTGGCGACCTGGAAAGCGGCCTCACTGTTGGTCTTGGCAAGCTGTGTCAGCAGTTTCGTGACCTCCGGGGGCATCGTCCAGACGATCCCCTTGTCCTTTTCGAAACCCGTGATGACACCCTTGGCCATCATTTGAATGGAAGCCTCGACGAGCTGCATCTTTTCCGGCCCCAGGGCCTTCGCGGTCCGATCACGCTGCGCTTCGTAGTCGTCACGCAACTTTGCCGTGGCGCGCCCGCCATCGACCGCTGTCTTGAAATCCGCCTGCAGCTTGGTGTCGTTGGGGTCCAGCTTCGCACGGATTTCTGAGGCCGTCAGCGTGCCAATTTCCGCCTTCGAGATGCCTGTCGGAAGCTCATTCTGATCATTCAGCTTCGAAAGGAAATTGCGCGCGGCATCGTTTTCATGATGCACCGCGCGGAATTCGGACAGGACCGCCTTGACCGAAGGGGTGGTCGTATTCAGCTGCGGCACCGAGGCAAAGGAAATTTCACCCTTGGAAAATGCGCTGACCAGATTGAACGCCGTTTCCACACAATCGTGCTGGCTAAGGCCCGACCTGCTCAGCAGCGGCATTCTGCTCACTTCGTCCAGGAAAGATCCTGTCAGCGATGCCGCGTTCGCCGGGCTGAGATTGCTCCGCAAGTCGGCCAGCAGCTTTACAAAGTCACGATGCGTGCCGATGAGATCGTCACTGGGTTTGAGGATCAGGGCGGAGTCAAATTCGCGCTTCACGGCGGCTTCCGGAAAGGCGAGATCTACAAGCAAGCCGACCAGTTGCTCGCGCATCTGTGCGACATCCTTGTTGGAAAGGTGCCCCTTGCCGTCCTCTTCGAACTTGGCAAGTTCCTTCTCGATTCCGGCAAGAAGCTCCATCTTCTCGCCTGTCAGACGTGTGTGCTCCTTCATCGAGGGTTTTTCTGCTTGCCCGTTTTCGACAAACTTTTCCGTGTAGTCAGAAACCCGCTTGCTGAATTTCGCAATTTCGCCCTGGTACTTGGACGTCAGCTCATGCACCTTGTCCGTCTGTGACACGGTGACCTGTGTGCTGACTGGTGCGATCGTTGTGCCAGAAGCCTGCGTACCCGTGGTCAGCTGCTGGACCTGTGGCGCGTTGGATGGCGCCCTCGGCATGGCCTTTGCTTTCGCCGTCAGCATCTCCTTGCTGACCTTGGGTCCATCCGGCAGGGGCTTGGGACGCGTCAGGCGCGCCTTGAGACTGCTGAAGGCGCTGGTGAGGGGGCCCCCAGTGCTGAAGGTATTCGCCCGGTCCTTGCGAAAATTGAAGAGGTTGAGGGAGGCAAATCCCCCACTTGCATCAGTTGTGAGCGCCATAGGATTGCCCCTCTCTTCAATTGCCGCCGTGAAAGCCCACTTGAATGCATCCCTGAATGCAGACTTGGCTCAAATTCGAAGCATCGTTTCATCACCATCGAGCGGGGTCTCGTTCGACATCGAAGCGACCGGATTCAATCTGATGAGGCGGCGGGCATCAGTCACGCCCATCGCGAATGCCGCGAGGAAGGTCCCGAGCGCATCCGCATCGATGAGCTCCTCGCCACCAACCCGGCAGAGCAGCAGGGACGACTGCTGTGCATCCAGCGCAAAATAGGCGCCGACAGGCGTCAGCTCGAAATGATTGAGCTCGAGCACCTTCTTCAGGAAGCTGGTGTCCAAAGACGTGATCCGCATCACTGAAGATGAAACGAGGACAAGACGCTTCTCTTCGGAGGCCTGGATGGTCATTTCGACATCGTCGCCGAAAGACATCGCCATCATTCCGTTCGCGTCGAGTGAAAAATCTCCGGAATTCCCTGCGAAAAGCTCGCCAAGTACACCATTCAGCGCCTCGATGAAGCGTTTGTTGCCGGACATCAACCTCTCCTGACCTGGAATGGACAAACCAAAAGCATCGGATCCCAAGATCACAGAAGCATGACCCTGCTCGTCGGAGACAAAACACACGCTATCTTGAATTGGCGACCGCGACAGTCACGAAAAGCATCGGATTGGCCTGATGTCAGGAAAGGCCAGGAGGAAACCTAAAAGACGCAAGGCTTTAGCACCACTTAAAAATTAATTGCGAAGCAACCGACTTTAACTTGGGAATATCTGGATTTTTTCAGATAAAGTTTCGTCAGATCTGAGAGTTGATCCTGATTATTTGATGATTAAATATTACAATTACTACTTTTTACTATGATATATGTGAATATTCCCGTATTCTCATCATTTACATGATGATTTAAAATAGCGCGTCGTGATTGCAAGTCGCACTGGCTGTCAGCGGAGCTTTGAAAGCCAGGTCTTCGGGCCCCGTCCCGTTTCCTGTGGCAGCAGTCTCTGCTGCACGAGTTCCAATTCGGAAGGGTTATTGATCGCGCCCAATCTCCGAAAGTCCCGGCACATTGATGGTGTGGTGAACAACACTCTGAAGTGGTATTTATTTATACACCATCCAGCCGTGAAGCCGTCAGCGCTCCTCATCAATTAAAGTAATCGCAAGCTCTGAGGTCAATTCTGCCTGACATTCTGCTTTCAGGGAGTTCGTGATGCAGGTCGATCATCTCAGCTGGACCGCCGATGCCGGCTGGAGCGGCGCGTGCCAGACCTTTTCGGATGCCGACCTCATCCTGTTTTTTGGGGATCGCCATGCGATGACTTGCGGCGCGCGCTTTCGCGAACTGCGCGACTTCTATCCGAACGCCCATATCGTCGGCGGAACGACCGGTGGGCAGATCCGCAATGCGGATGTCAGCGATCACGAGATCTTCGCGACCGCCTTGCGCTTTGCCCATTCGAAGGTGCGCGTCGTCACTCAAACCATCGCGGGACCGCACGAGTCGGCCAAGGTCGGCGAGCTGCTCGGCGCCGGGCTTGCCGGTGATGACCTGGCCGGTGTCTTCATCCTGTCCGATGGCCTGTCCGTCAACGGCAGCCATCTCGTTGCCAGCCTCGCGCGCTGCCTGCCCGACAATGTGCCCCTGAGCGGGGGCCTGACCGGCGACGGTGACCGCTTCGAAAAGACAATGGTCGCGGCGGACTGCGAGCCCTGCTCGAACATCGTGGCGGCTGTTGGCTTCTATGGGCGCAAGCTCAACATGGGGATCGGTGTCTCCAACGGCTGGGATGTCTTTGGGCCGCGGCGCCGGATCACCCGCTCGGAGGGCGGTGTTCTGTTCGAACTCGATGGCAAGCCGGCACTCGACCTCTATGAGCGCTATCTTGGCGAGGAAGATGCGCAGGGCCTGCCGGGAACCGGCCTGCTCTTCCCCATCCAGATCTGCGACCCGGAGCGCCCTGAGCACCGGATCGTGCGCACCATTCTCGCCATCAACCGCGAGGATGGATCCATGACCTTCGCCGGCGACATGCCTGAAGGCTGGACCGCCCAGCTGATGCGCGGTGATTTCGACCGGTTGGAAGCCAGCGCCGGCGATGCCGGGCGACAGGCCGCCAGCCACATCGAGGCAGCCCATGTGGAAGCCAAGCTCGCAATCCTGGTGAGCTGTGTGGGCCGGCGCTGGCTGCTGGGTCAGCGCATCACCAACGAGCTGGATGCGGTGGAAGCAGGACTGGGCGGAGGTGTCGACTGCCTCGGCTTCTACTCCTATGGCGAGATCGCCCCCCACCCGATCTCCGGTGTCTGCGAGCTGCACAACCAGACCATGAGCGTCACGGTCATCAGCGAAGCCGCTTAGCAGGCACCCATATGCACAAGCTTTTCGAGAAGCAGCTCCAGAAGGCGACGCGGGCGGACGGCACGGTTGATGTTGCCCGCCTAAGCGAGCTGGTCAGCGACGCCTACAGGGTCAACGACCGCACCCGCGAACGCACGGAGCGCTCGATTGCCCTCATGGTCGAGGAGCTTGAGGAGCGCCATCAGGAAGTCGAGGGCCGCGAGCTGGCCCTTTCGGCCCAGAACACCCTGTTCAAGGACGCCATCGAAAACATCGGCCACGGCCTGTCGATGTATGACAGCGACAACCGGCTCGTCGTCTGCAACCAGGCCTATATCGCGATGTACCAGCTGGAAAACTTCGGGATCCGGCCCGGCATCGAGGCTGACAGGATCCGGGACCATTTCCATCAGTCGGGTCTCTTCGCGACTCCCGTGCGCCGCGTTGCCGACATGACAAGCGACAACGGCGAACGCGAGGATGAATATCTGCTGACCGACGGGCGTGTGATCAGCGTCTCGCGCCATACACGCATCGGTGGCGGATGGGTGATGATGCACAAGGACATCACCGAGACACGCCAGCTGGAAAGAGAGCGCGCTGCGGCGGAAGAAGACGCACGCCTGCATCGGGAACTCGAATACAAGGCGGAGATGTCGAACAAGGCAAAGTCGGAATTCCTGGCCATCATGAGCCACGAGATCCGCACGCCACTCAATGCGGTTCTGGGTCTCACCACCACCCTGCTCGACACGGACCTGTCGGAGGGCCAGCGCGAATCCCTCGAGATGATCGATACGTCGGGCAGCAACCTGCTGCACCTGCTCAACGACATCCTCGACTTCTCGAAGCTCGATGCCGGCCGCATGGAATTCGAGGCGCAGCCCTTTTCACCGCAAGCGGTGGTGGACAGCGCCTTCAGCATCGCGCGCGTGCCCGCGGCCAAGAAATCACTCGACCTGCGTATCGAGATTGGAGCGGGGCTTCCCGAGGGAACCCTTGGCGACGCGGACCGCATAAGGCAGGTCATTTATAACCTGGCCACCAATGCAGTGAAGTTCACCGACAAGGGGGAAGTCGTCATCGGTGCCCGCGAGATCGCGCGCGGGGATGGTCATGCGACTGTCGAATATTGGGTGCGCGACACAGGCATCGGCATCAGTGCCGAGAAGATCGGTCGGCTGTTCCAGAATTTCACCCAGGCAGACGAAACCATCTCGCGACGATTTGGTGGCACCGGCCTTGGCCTGGCGATCTGCAAGAAGCTCGTTGAAAAAATGGGCGGCGACATCTCCGTCACCTCTGAGCAGGGTCTCGGCAGCACCTTCTCCTTCCGGCTATCGCTGCCGCTGGCAGATCTTGCCGAGGAAAAGCCCGACGAGCGCCGCGACACAGTCCTCGATCTTCAGGACCTGCTCAAGGGCGCCAACCGTCCGGTCCGCATCCTGCTGGCCGAGGACAATGCCACCAACCAGCTCGTCTTCCGCAAGATGCTGGAAGAGTTCGGCCTGCAGATCCACATCGCCTCCAATGGCCTCGAGGCCGTCGAGCGTGTGGACCAGGTGATGCCCGACATCATCTACATGGACATGCAGATGCCGGAGATGAATGGCGTCGAGGCCACCGTGGCCATCCGCGCCAAGGGCGGCGCCTTTGCCAATATTCCCATCATCGCGATTTCCGCCAATGCCTTCCCCGACGACATCCGCGCCTATCGGGAGGCCGGCATGGTGGACTTCATCGCCAAGCCCGTGCGCAAGCGCCAGCTCGTGGAGAATATCTCGCGCTATGTCCAGTCGATGACCTCGGGCCTCGCGGTTGCGGCAGCACCATCGTCCACGGCCGCTGCGGCGACGACAGAGATGGTCGATATCGACCATGCCGCCTTCGAGGAGCTTGGCAGCGAGATTGGTGCCGATTGCGTGGAGATGGCCCTGGAGATCTTCTTCAGCGACAACAGGCCAAGGGTCGAGGCCCTCGCCGTGCCGCTGGATGAGGCGAACAGGGGACGCATCAGGTCCGAAGCCCATGCCCTGAAAGGCGCTGCCGGCATGTTCGGCTTCAAGCGCCTGTCGACTCTTGCGCAGAGGCTTGAAAAATCCGCCGCCACCATCTCGCCGCAGGACTATGAGCAGATCACCCATGCCCTTTGCGCGGCCATGGAACAGGTCGTGAAGGAGCTGGACGGCATGTCCGACGAAGCCGACCCGCAGACGCGGGCGGCGTGAGGCTCACGCCCCCGCCATCTCCTCCAGCACGCGCCTGACCGAAGGCTCCTGCCGGCAGCGGTCGAAATAATTCGCCAGCACCGGATAGGCGGCGATGAGATCACCCGTGCCATAGGCGCGCATCACGTCGGGCACCTTGGCCAGCGCCGGGCCGAGGCGACATTCTGCAAGCGTCAGCACGCCATCATCGACGAAGCGATGATCGACGAGGAACATGTTGAGGGAGGCGAGCGCGCGCACCAGGCGCGTCAGCCGCTGGCCTGTCAGCGCATCGTCGCGATGGCCCTGTTCTGCGGCCTGCAGCAGGTCG
>CAISZN010000542.1 GCA_903889985.1 uncultured Hyphomicrobiales bacterium
ATGCTCGGCCAGATGGATGCAGTAAAAGCCAGCCTCGTCTGCCGCCGCATAAAAGCGCAGGCGCTCGTCGAACAGGTTCGCCAGCGAGCGACCATTCTGCGCGACGTGATCAAACAAACCGACCTTCATGACAGCTCCCCCGATGCGGCCTCTGCGAGCCTGCATGGCGAAATCGTAGCATGGAGCCAGAACCAAAAGAAAGGCGACCGGGAAACCCGATCGCCTACATGTTCCTCGCCGATCCATGAATTGGTGCAGCGACTAGCCCGGCGCTCCACCAGACAGGTGACCCGTCGGCGCGGACGCAGCCGAGACCTTGCGATGCATCAGCGTGCGCAACCCATAGGCGAGCCCGCCGCCGACCACCAGCACGGCGATGGCAACAACCGGACGATAGACGAACCAGGCAATTGCAATCACCAGAGGTGCCAGCGAAACCGTGGCCAGCAGGGACACCAGTGATGCGCCCGCTCCTACGATATTGCCGATGAAGGGGATGACATCCGCCAGCACCTCCAGCAGCGAGAGCATCACGCGGAAACCGATGAACATCAGCACCACGCCCACGAGCCGCAGGATCCACGTGAGGACACGATTTCCTTCCTGCTCGTGCTTGAACATCAACGCGGGATCAACAATGCCCTTCTCGGCAATCAGGATCTCGTTGCCATTCTTGGCGAGCCAGGGCGAAAAGCCTGACTGCGTCTGGCGGCCGACGACACTGACGGGTGTCGCAGGCAAGACCTCCCAACTCACCCGCACATCCCCAACGGCCGGCTGGTCTGGATTGGCACCAACATAGACATCGCCCTGCTGCACCTGGGCGCGCTGACCAAGGCGGCTGCGGGCCTGAGCGAGAATCGTATCGGGTGCGGCAAACTTCTCGCCGCCCGACAGCATCTGGATGATGCGGTCATCGAGCCGATAGGCTCCAAGCTTCACGTCCGCGGGCACGAAGCTCCGCGAACTCACCGCCGGCATCGCTGGATTGCGATGGTCCTGCGCGCTGCGGAAGCGTGTGGAATCGACTGCGCGATCACTCCACTCCTTCGTGTAGGTGTAGCGGGTGATGGTTTCCTCACCACCGCCGAGCTTTTTCTGCGTCTCCGAGTGGCTCTCTTCCTTCCACTGGAACATCTCCACCTTGCGGGCGAGACGCAGGCCCTTGGCCTCAAAGCCAAAGTCAGTGTCTCGCGCGGCCTGACCGAGCGTCACATCGGAGGCTACATGAATGAGCTTGCCCTCCTGCGCCGGATCGACCTGCGTACTCGAGACGGAAACAACGGCACCTGCCCCTTCGGCGAGTGCTGCGGCCGTCTGCGCCGAACGTCCCTCATTCCAGAACATCAGCACACAGGACACGACGACGAGAACAAGGCCGATCAGGATTCCCTTGATGCTATCCAGAATGCGTTCGAACCAGCTCTTTGACGTCACCTCGGTGACATTATCGCCAGCTCCGGAAATGCCGTCGAGGAGGCTGCCCCCGGTATTATCGTCGTCGCTCATGCCAGTCCCCCAAGACAGGTGAAAACAATCGGGCAGACATTGCTGCCCTGGCCGCCCGATCTTAGAGGTTCCACTTCTGGTAACCGAGGGGCATTGGGGAAAGGCTAAATCACATTGAAGCTCTAGAAAACAGGGAAACTTCGCGCGACCGGGAGAAGTCCCGGCTCCTTCAAGCCGATTCCTGTTGGTCCTTGTTCAGGTCACCCGCCCGCGGGCAAACAACGTCCGGATGTCGGCCGTCTTCCCCAAATTGCCGAGACCTAAAACCGGATGCGATCGTGCCGGCACGACAGTCAAATGACCTTCGCAGCAGACATGCAAATAATGGATTTCAACGGTTGACTGAATGGGTGAGTTCAATGGCCCAGACAGATTTCCGGCGCTCACACGACGACAGTCACATCACAGCGCAAACGCCTTTTGAGACGTTTCGCCTGAGACCGGTTTTCCGAATTCGCTTGGAGAAGTGGTGGGCGCACTAGGGCTCGAACCTAGGACCTATTGATTAAGAGTCAACTGCTCTACCAACTGAGCTATGCGCCCGTCGCGGCACCGGCGAACCGGCTGCGAACGAGGCGGGGTGTAGCAAAGCCGAACCGATCTGACAAGACCGCAATGTCGCATTTGCGTCATTCACGAAAACATTCTTCAGGAGGCGATGCGAAAACACCGGGCGCATGGCCCGGTGTATGATGGAAACTTCAGGAAAATCTGCCTTTTTCCTGCGATCAGGAGGCCGTCCCGGTCATGGCCTCAGGCTTGGTCTTCAGCCGCTTGACCATGAGCTTGTTGAGCGCTGCGATATAGGCACGTGCAGACGCCACCAGCGTGTCAGGATCCGCGCCCTTGGCCGTCACCGACTTGCCCTCCTCGGTCAGACGGATCGAGACTTCAGCCTGCGCGTCGGTGCCCTCGGTGACCGCATGGACCTGATAGAGTTCCAGGGTCGCGCTGTGGGGAACCAGGGCATGGATCGCGTTGAAGATGGCATCCACCGGGCCATTGCCAGTCGCCTGCTTGGTGACATGGTTACCATCGATGTCCAGTGTCAGGGTCGCGGTCTGCGGGCCCATGGTGCCGGCGATCACGGTCAGGGCTTCCACGGTGATGCGTTCGCCGGCATGGCCGATCTCGTCATCGACCAGGGCCTCGATGTCCTCGTCGTAGACGATCTTCTTCTTGTCGGCGAGATCCTTGAAACGCTTGAAGGCATCCTCCAGCGCATTCTCACCCAGCTCGTAGCCCATTTCCTTCAGCTTCGAGCGGAAGGCATTGCGCCCTGAGTGCTTGCCCATGACCAGCGAGGTCTTCGACACGCCAACGCTCTCGGGGGTCATGATTTCGTAGGTCTGCGCATTCTTCAACATGCCATCCTGATGGATGCCGCTCTCATGCGCGAAGGCATTTCGCCCGACGATCGCCTTGTTGTACTGCACCGGGAAGGAGGTGACTGCCGAGACAAGCTTTGACGCACGCGTCAGCATGCTGGTCTCGATGTTGTTGGTATATGGCAGCACATCCGCGCGCGTCCGCAATGCCATCACGACTTCTTCAAGAGCCGCATTGCCGGCGCGCTCTCCGATACCATTGATCGTGCATTCGATCTGCCGCGCGCCGCCCTTCAGGCCCGCCAGCGTATTGGCAACGGCGAGGCCCAGATCGTTGTGGCAGTGAACCGAGAAGATGGCCTTGTCGGAATTCGGAACGCGCTCGCGCACGGTGCGGAAGATGTATTCATATTCTTCCGGCGTCGTATAGCCGACCGTGTCGGGGATGTTGATCGTTGTGGCGCCAGCCTTGATGGCTGCCTCGACGCAGCGGCACAGGAAATCCATTTCCGTGCGGGTGCCATCCTCAGCCGACCACTCCACGTCGTCAACCCAGTTACGGGCGCGCGACACCTGGGCGCTCACCAGCTGGAACACCTCTTCCGGATCCTTCTGCAGCTTGTACTTCATGTGCAGGGGCGAGGTGGAGATGAAGGTATGAATGCGCGGCCGCACGGCGCTTTTGAGCGCCTCTCCTGCCCGGTCGATATCCTTGAAGGCCGCACGCGCGAGACCGCAGACACTTGCGCGCTTGACGCGTTTGGCGATGGCGGAGACCGCCTCGAAATCACCCTCCGAGGCGATCGGGAAGCCCGCCTCGATCACGTCGACGCCCAGGGCGTCGAGCAGGTCGGCGACCTCCAGCTTCTCTTCGAAGGTCATGGTGGCGCCCGGCGACTGCTCGCCATCACGCAAAGTCGTATCAAAAATGATGACGCGGTCGGAATTGCTGCCGGTGGACTGGGTGGTCATTGGACTTGGTCCTCGAATTCGTGGCCCCATCGGGCCTGCTGTGTGTCTCTGTCTCTCCTGCGTCGTCCCCTGAGCGCCCAGGCAAAGCCCGGCCGGCCCTCAGGGGCGGATAAGGAGAAGAAGAAGACCCGACAGCGTTGAGGACAAGACAGCCGTACGCCCGGCCAGAAGGCCGTTCGACTTGGGGCTGTACTGGGTGGCAAAACCGGCCACGGAATCCTCGCTAGGCCCAGATTTGGGCACGGAACAGTCATAACCGAGAGACCCTGCCCTAGGCAAGCCCGTTGAGTTCTCAAGCGGGACACCAGGCCACCGCAGGACTCAGCAGGGCCCCCCGTGATGAACGCCCCTGCTGGCAGACTGGCCTATTCAGCCGTAATACCGGCCTCGCGCACCAGTTTTGACCATTTGGCAGCCTCGGCCTTGGCAAAGGCCTCGCTCTGTTCGGCATTCAGCTTGCTCATCGAGCCACCCGTCTTGGCGAAGATCTCGATGACGGTTGGATCAGCGACGACCTGAGCGAGGGCGGCGCGGAGCTTTTCAAGCACAGGTGCCGGAGTTGCGGCCGGGACGAAGAGGCCGAACCAGGTGTCAATGTTGAAATCGACGCCGGTCGCCTCCTTGATGGTCGGCAGGTCCGGCAGCACCGGGTAGCGATTGGCAGAGGAAACCGCCAGCGGCACGACCGCATTTCCCTTGATCTGTGGCAGCGCCGTCGAGGCATTGTCGAAGAAGAGGTCCACGCGTCCGCCCAGAATGTCCTGATAGGCCGGCTGGGCACCGCTATATGGCACGTGGAGGATATCGAGCCCGGCCAGCTGGAAGCTGACAGCTGCCGAAATATGCTGCCCTGTGCCGCGACCGGCCGAGGCATAGGTCATCTTGCCCGGATTGGCCTTGGCATAGGCCACGACATCCTTGATGGAGGCCTGAGGGAGGTCCTTTCGGCCGATCAGGACGAAGGGCCAGGACACGATCAGCCCGACCGCCTTGAAATCCTTCACCGGGTCATAGGCCAGCTTGGGATAGAGGCCGAGATTGAGCGCCATGTTCGACGTGCCGCCCAGCAGCATTGTGTAGCCGTCAGGCGCGGACTTGGCGGCCACATCGGATCCTACGACCGTGCCGGCGCCAGGGCGATTCTCGACGATGACCGGCTGGCCCAGAATAGCGGGAAGCCGGTCTGCGACCACGCGCGCGCTCAGGTCGAAGCCCCCGCCGGGCGGCTGGGGCACGATGATCCTGATGGGATGATCCGGAAAAGTCTGGGCCAGTGCCGGAGCGACAGCAAGGCAGGTGATGGCGGTCAGGGCGCGGAACAGGCGCAGCATCATTTCCCCCACGGAAGTTAGGTGAGGCCCGGTTCAGGCCGGGCGCAATATCTGACCGATTAGCACATGCATTGTCGCTCGCCACGCGCTAAAAGGCCCTCGTCCCCCGCACGAGGAGGTTTTGATGAGCGTCCGCCTGTCCATGCCCAAGGATCGAATCCGTGTTCTTCTGCTTGAGAACATCAACGACAGTGCGGTCGAGCTTTTCAAGAATGCCGGCTACTCCAATGTGACGCGCCTGACCAAGGCGCTCGAGGGCGAAGCCCTTCGCCAGGAGCTGGAAGGTACCCACATCCTGGGGATCCGCTCTCGCACCCAGCTGACGCCCGAGGTCTTCGCTGCGGCAGAGCGCCTGATCGCCGTGGGCTGCTTCAGCGTCGGCATCAACCAGGTTGATCTCGAGGCGGGCCGTGCGCTCGGCATCCCGGTCTTCAATGCCCCCTTCTCCAACACCCGCAGCGTCGCGGAACTCGTCATCGGCGAGATCGTCATGCTGCTGCGCCGAATCATTCCCCGCTCCGTAGGCGCCCATCAGGGTGAATGGGACAAGTCGGCGGACGGCAGCTTCGAGGTGCGCGGCAAGACGCTGGGCATCATCGGCTATGGCAACATTGGCTCGCAGCTGTCCAATCTGGCAGAAGCCATGGGCATGCGGGTGATCTATCATGATCTCACCGACAAGCTGCGCCATGGCAATACCGAGCCGGTCGAAACGCTGGAGGAATTGCTCCAGCAGAGCGACGTGGTGAGCCTGCATGTGCCCGAGACGCCAGCGACCGCCAATATGATCGCCGAGCCGCAGATCAAGCTGATGAAGAAGGGCGCCTTCCTCATCAACAACAGCCGCGGGACAGTGGTCGATCTCGACGCTGTCGCCAAAGCCCTGCGTGAGGGCCATCTGGCTGGCGCAGCTGTGGATGTCTTCCCGGTCGAGCCAACCTCCAACAAGGAGCGCTTCGTCTCGCCGCTTCAGGGCATCGAGAATGTGATTCTCACGCCCCACGTCGGTGGCTCAACCGAAGAGGCGCAGGAGCGCATCGGCACGGAGGTTGCCCGCAAGCTGATCGAATACAGCGACATCGGCTCGACGGTCGGTGCGGTGAACTTCCCGCAGGTGCAGTTGCCGCCACGCCCCGCCGGGACGCGCTACATCCACGTGCATCGCAACGTGCCGGGCATGCTGAACAACCTCAACCGTGTCTTCTCGGCCCGCGGCCACAACATCGCTTCGCAATATCTCCAGACCTTTGGAGAAACGGGCTATGTGGTGGTGGATGCTGAAGGCAATCCGGACGAAGCACCGCTGATTCTCGACGAGCTGCGCCAGCTCGAAGGCACGATCCGCGCCCGGATTCTCTACGAAATCTCCTGAATGCATCAAGTTCGATGCCGGCAGTTCCTTCTCCCGCCAGCGGGAGAGGAGGGTTCGAGCCCCTTGACCCACATAGCTGTCGGCTGTGAACTTCATGCCACGAATCTGCTCGAACGACGCACACCGGAGACCAACATGCTGCGTTACGCCCTGCCGCTCACCCTGATCCTCGCGAGCGCCCTGGCGGGGTGCAATTCGACCGCGCCGGCTCCCGAGGCCGCTGCCCCACAGGTGGCCCATACCAACATCACGCCGCCGGACTTCAAGCTTCCGGATGGTTCGGGCTGTTCGGCAGATGTGGCGCGCTGGCAGGCGATCCAGAAAAACGATCTCGAGATGGGTCATGTCGGCCAGGGCGTCTACAACCAGATCCAGACCGAGATTGCTCAGGCTGCGGCGGCCTGCCAGGCAGGTCGCGATGGTGAAGCCCGCGCAATGGTCTCAGCCTCGAAGAGGCGTCACGGCTATCCGGGCTGATCGACGCCTGCCATCACGTGGCGCAGATAGGCGAGGATGAAATCGGGCATGCGCTGCGAATCCAGGTCGCGGCCTGATTCGACGACAAACATGCCGGAGAGTTCGGGATCGTCCTGACGCAACAGGCGACTCTCGATCTCCCGCGCAAGCTCCCTCCCCGGCAGATCAACACGCACCGGCTTAAAGAAGGCCAATCGCGGCCCAACCTCGACCAGCGTCCAGCCCTGCTCGCAGGAAATCTCATCCATGGTGAGACTGGTCTCCTCCAGAAGCTCGCGGATCGCGCTGCCCTCGAAATCGAGCACGTTGCCGGTCACATCATCGGGATCCGGCGTGCCGCAGGCAAAATAGATGCGACCGGGATTGGCCGTATGGTCGCCCATACGCGCCAGCACAAAGGCTCCGTCATTTCCCTGAAGGGCTGCCATGGCAAAGCCGTTGCGCACGCCCGTCTCCGGACAGCCAAGCCCACGCCATGCCATGAAGGCGGCGTAATCCGTCTCGAACCAGTCACTGCGCCAGATACTGTGCGCATCCACCTGCTCAACCGTCTGGCGATGGGACAACATCACGCGTCCATTGAACAGGCGCGGATGACGCAGGAGCAGGTCGCGCCAATGGGAATCAATCTCTGCTTTGCGATCGTGCTCGAAGGGCCACTGCCAAGGCTCGACGCCGCAGCGCAGGTGGTCAAAGCGCTGAATGGACACGGCGGAAGTCATGCTTCGATGGTTCCCTCGGAGATCGGCACGACGGAACCGCCAATACTCGCCTGCAGCAGCTGGCCGCCTGCGATGTCAAGGCCGAGATGGATCAGGCTCGGCCGCCCCATCTCAAATCCCTGCTCGATGACGAGCTCATGGCTGCCATCTTCAGGAGCTTCGTAAGCGACAGCCACGCCGGCAAAAGCCGCAGCCGCACTCCCGGTCGCAGGATCTTCGAAGATGCCCAAGCCGGGAGCAAACATCCGCGCATGCACGTGCGACCCCTCGCGCACCACGTCCGACGTATAGAGATAGACTGCCGGCCGTTCGCCGCCGATGACGCGCGCAAAACTCGAAGGATCCGGACGCGCACGCGCAGCCGCGTCGAGTGACTTTACGGGAACGAATGTAAAAGGATTGCCCGCGGACCAGCGGCTCGGCACATGGTGGTCGAAGCCGATGTCTGACTCATCAAGCCCCAGCGCCCTCGCGAGCGCTGCCGCATCCGCCACGGTGCCTTCTGGTTGCGGCAGTTGAGGCAGAGTAAAATGGGCCGTCGCCGCGCGCCCGCGCAGCTGACGCACGCTGCAGTCGATGCGCCCGATCCCCTCTTCCAGCACCACCCGCAGGTCTTCGCGCATCATCAGATCGGGTGCGCGCAGGCGAGCAAGGAGGACCGCCGTGCCAACGGTCGGATGACCGGCGAAGGGCAGCTCGCGGGAAGGCGTAAAAATGCGCAGCCGTGCCGTATCGATAGGATCGTTCGGCTCGAGAACGAAGACCGTCTCGGACAGGTTGAATTCGCGCGCGATGGCCTGCATGCGCTGCGCATCAAGGCCCTGCGCGTCGAGCACGACAGCAAGCGGATTGCCCGTGAAGGGCGTATCCGTGAAGACATCGAGAATGTGGAACTTGCGGCGCACGGCGACTCCCGAGTGATGAGGAGTCTAATGCGAATGCACTGAACTGGCCATGGCCGGCTTCGGCATACCTTGGCTTGACCGTCCGTGGGCTTGACCTTCCCTGGGCTCAGCCACCCTTGGCCATGATATAGGCCCAGATCGACTCGATCTGGTTATCATCGAGGACACCCCGCCAGGGCGGCATCTGGTTCTTGCCGTTGTTCACAGAATTGACGAAGCGTTCGTGTTCCTCGCGCTTCAGCCGACGCAGGTCGAAGGTCACTCCGCCGCTGGTGTTGCGCAGCTGCTCGCCGTGACAGGTGGAGCAATAATCCGAATAGATCATCTCCCCCTCGCCGACCTTGGCGGCGTCCTGTGCCTGCGCGCTGCCAAAACCTGCAGCACCCAGAAGCAGGAAAAATCCGGTTGCAATCAATCTGGTCATGAAAGTCCCATCAGATGCGGGGAGCGCCGCTTGGGCGCTCCCCATCGGTTCACTTGTCCATCAGCCGGAAGGTCCAGAGCGACCCGCCGGGCGGCACATTGGCGAGATTGGGATCGCCGGAGCGCAGGGCATAAACGCCACCGATACCGCTCGTCACGGTGACATACTGCTTGCCGTCCATCTCCCAGGTGATGGGCTGTCCCACAATGCCCGACGGGGTTTGGAAGCTCCACAGCTCCTTGCCGTTGTCAGCGTCATAGGCGACGAACTCGCCGGTAAGCTTGCCGGTAAAGACGAGTCCGCCAGCGGTGACCATGGTGCCGGACATGTTCGGGCTCTTGCCGGGAACTTCCCACCGCACCTTGCCGGTGACCGGCTCGATCGCCTTGAGAGCGCCACGCACGTTCGGATCCTCGAAGGCTGACTCACGCTTCACGCCCTGGAAAGGCTGACCCGCCTTGAGATGGGCAACCTGCTCCACCGGCAGGGGCTCGTAATCCCAGCCGACATTGATCGTGTTGACATAGAGCAGCCCCGTCTTCGGGCTGAAGGACATGGGCTGCCAGTTCTTGCCCCCCGTCGCCGAGGGGAAGATGCGCTGGCGCTGGCCCTTCTCGATAATGGCCTTGGTAGCATCGCTCCATACGGGCCGACCCGTCTGGAGATCCACATGGGTCGCCCATGTGACCGTGGTGAACTTATTGGCCGAGATCAGCTTGCCGTTGATGCGGTCAACCACATAGAGGAAGCCGTTGCGATTGGCCTGCATGATAACCTTGCGGGGCTCGCCATTGACCTTCACGTCAGCCAGCACCAGTTCGTTCACTCCGTCATAGTCGAAGGGATCGTTCGGCGACATCTGGTAGTACCATTTCACCTTGCCGCTCTTGGGATCCAGGGCAAGCATGGAGTTGGTGTAGAGATTGTCGCCCTTGCGACCGAGCGGATTCCAGGGCGCAGGATTGCCGACGCCCCAATAGACCGTATCGAGGTCCGGATCATAGGAACCGGTGATCCAGGTCGAGCCGCCGCCGGTCTTCATGCTTTCCCCGGCCCAGGTCTCTGAACCCGGTTCTCCGGGAGCCGGGATCGTATAGGTGCGCCACAGGCGCTCGCCGCTCTTGGCGTCATAGCCTTCGAGATAACCGCGAATGCCGAACTCAGAGCCGGACACGCCAACGATGACGATGCCCTTCACGACAAGCGGCGCAACCGTCATCGAATAGCCTTCCGCCGGGCTGCTCGACTTCGTGCGCCAGACTTCCTTGCCGGTCTTGGCATCCAGCGCAATCACCTGCGCATCGAGGGTCGTGCGATAGACCTTGTCATCATAGAGCACGGCACCGCGATTCACGATGCCACAGCACACGACGCGGGTGGTCTCCGGCGGATATTCGATGACGGATTTCCAGATCTGCTTGCCACTGAGGGCATCCACGGCCACGGTCTTCTCATGGTCCGTGATATAGACCACACCGTCCCTCACCACCGCCTGCGCCTCGACGCCGCGATTGTCACCCATGCTGTAGGACCATGCCGGCACGAGCCGCTTGACCGTATTCTTGTTGATCTTCTTGAGCGGGCTGAAGCGCTGGGCGCTGTAGCCCATGCCATAGGTCAGGACGTCCTGCGGGGTCTTTTCGTCCTTCAGCAGGTCGTCGTAGGTCTGGGCGGAAGCCCCGCAAGCAAACGAGATGGCGAGCGCGCTCGCCAGAATGACGGCCTTCATGTTCCCTCCTCAACTCTCCCTTTCCCGGGAGATTATTGATGGGGCGAACATATCCGATTTTTGCTGGCTGAAAAGACCAGGGTGCAGGATCCACTCAGGGATCCCGCACCTTCATGAACCCTATTTCACCAGCTCAGCCGCCTTGCGGACAAAGCGATCGTCGAAGGTCGTTGAAACATCGACTTTCGCATCCTTCAGCTCGGGATCGAACTTCACCAGCATATCGTTGGTCGACTTCATGCCCGAGGCCCCGATGATGCCGGTGAGGGAATAGGAGGGCTTCGAATTCTTCGCAGCCAGCATGTAGAGGTCCTTGTCGCCGAGCAGATATTCCTGCGGGACAGCCGCCGCGATATCTTCCGGAGAGGCCGTCTTGAGCCACTGAAGCGTCTTGTAAAAGGCGTTGGTCAGCGCCTGCATTACATTCGGATTCTGGTCGATGAAGGACTTGCGCGTATAGAGCACGGCTGCCGGATTGGAACCGCCGAACAGGGCACGCGTCCCCTCTTCCGTGCGCGTATCGATCACGATGTTCACCTCGCCCGCCCGCTCAAGAAATGAGAGTACCGGTTCAAGATGGGAAATCGCGTCGATTTCACCCTTCTGCATGGCTGCTAGCGCCGACTGCGCCGATCCGATGCCGATATAGGACGCATCGGACGGCGACAGGCCCGCGTTTGCCATGACGAAATTCATGAGCATGTTGGTCGAGGAGCCGGGCGCGGTGACGCCGACCTTCATGCCCTTGAAGTCCGCCGGGCCAGACCATTTGCGGTCTTTCTTCACACCGACCGCAATGCCTGGAAAACGACCGAGCTCAATGACCGCACGGATGTCCTGCCCCTTGGCCTGCATGCGGATCGTATGCTCATAGGCACCGGTCACCACATCGATGGAACCACCGACAAGCGCCTGCAGGCTGCGCGCACCACCCGCAAAATCCTGGATCTCGACATCAAGGCCCTGTTCCTTGAAGAAGCCCTTCTGCTCGGCAATGGTCAGCGGCAGGTAATAGAGCAGCGCCTTGCCTCCAACGCCGAGCGTGATCTTGGTGCGCTCGAGCTTGCCCTGCGCCAAAGCGGCACCCGCCACGAGGCATGTCGCGGCCAGCGCCGCCAGCAATGTCCTGACCTTCATCTGCTCACTCCCTTGCTCTTGTTGTCAGCCCCGCTCTGCCGGCGTCGGGCGCCAGGAGAGGAGTCGGTGTTCAACCAGTGTGACGAGCCAGTCGATGACGATCACGAAGATCGACAACACGACCATGCCGGCAAAGACGCCCGTCACATCGAATGTTCCTTCGGCCTCATGGATGAGATAGCCGAGCCCCGCTGCCGAGCCGAGATATTCGCCAACGACAGCACCAACCAGCGCGAAGCCAACGGAGGTGTGCAGCGACGAGAACATCCATGACAGGGCTGATGGCCAATAGACGTGACGCAGGAGCTGGCGCTCGTTCATGCCCAGCATCCGCGCGTTGGCGAGCACGACAGGGCTCACCTCCTTCACGCCCTGGTAGACGTTGAAGAAGACAACAAAGAAAACGAGCGTGACGCCCAGCGCCACCTTCGACCAGATGCCAAGCCCGAACCACAGCATGAAGATGGGCGCTAGAACGACGCGCGGCAGGGCATTCGCCATCTTCACATAGGGATCGAACACCGCTGCCACCGTCGGCTGGCGCGCAAACCAGAAGCCGATGACGATCCCTCCGATGGAGCCGATCGAAAAGGCGAGCAGAGTTTCAGACAAGGTGATCCACAGATGCCGCCAGATGAGGCCCGTCGCAAAGAACCGCACGATGCGGCCAGACACATCCAACGGCGTCGAGAAGAAGAAGCGAATGTTCTTCACGTCCCCAAGAAGCGGATAGGTCGTGACCACATGCCAGATAGCCAGAAGGCCAAGCCCTACGAGGACCTGAAGGGCGAGGAGACGCAATCTCTGCATCTAGGCCTCCACCGAGAACTGGTCGCCATAGGCCTTCATGACCTCGTCCCTGAGGTCGTTCCAGATGGCCCGCTGGATGGCATGGAAGCGTGGATCGAGGCGGATTTCGCTCGTTGCGCGCGGTCGCGGCAAATCAATCAGGTGTTCGGCCACGATGCGTGACGAAGGCCCCGCTGACATCACGACCACCCGGTCGGCGAGGGCGATGGCTTCTTCCAGATCGTGGGTCACAAACAGAACAGCCTTGCGGTCAGCAGACCAGAGGGACAGAAGCAGGTCGCCCATGAGGCCGCGCGTCTGTGCATCGAGCGGCCCGAAGGGCTCATCCATGAGCAGGATCGAGGGGTTGCGAATGAGCATCTGGGCAAGTGCGACGCGCTTGCGCTGGCCGCCGGAAAGCTGATGGGGGTAGCGTTCGGCGAAACGGGCGAGCCCCACCCGTGCGAGCCACTGCCTCGCCTGCGCGGCCGCCTCGGCGCGACCTGCACCCATGACTTCCAGAGCCACCGAGACATTGGCCTCGGCCGTCTTCCAGGGCATCAGGGCATCCTGCTGGAAGAGATAGCCAGCCTCGGCCGTGATGCCAGCAACCGGACGTCCACGCACGCAGACGCGTCCTGCGGCTGGTGTGAGCAGGCCCGCAACTGCGTTGAGGAGGGTGGACTTGCCGCATCCGGTTGGCCCCACGATGGCAACGAACTCGCCTTCGCTGACGGTGAGGTCGACGTGCTCGACCGCCCTATAGCGCGCTGGTCCCGTGCCGAAGGCGACACTCACATCGGCCAAACTCACCGCAGGGCCGGCGGAGGCACCGCCGGCTGCACCCTCTGACATCGTCGCGCCCCTCCCGAATGGGTCCGGCACGCTGGCCCATCACGCTCGCGGTTGCAAGCCCGACAAGGGAATAGCCAGCACGGTGTCAGGTGAACTGGGACAGGCGCGCCACAGCAGCCGTATCGAGGAAGATGCCGAAATAGCAGATCCGGTCGGCCTCAAAGGTCAAATGGGCAATCCCCTCGATGGCTGCGCTGGGTCCCGTGCCGCGATTGCGAACGCGGCCCCGAAAACGCGCCATCAAATGATCGCCTTCGACCACGAAAAGATAGGGATCAAGATCCGAATATTCGAAGGCCACGTGTATCATGCGCAGCTTCTCGGCAATGCCTGGACGCCCGGAAACCGAGCCGGAAAAAGGATTGAAAGCATTGTTGCCGACCATGTCGAACCGTGCGTCCTCGGTGAAATAACCAAGCGCCAGTTCGATGTCCCCCTTCAAGCGCAATTCGAGCGCCGCCCGGCACAGGGCAATCTTGCGCTCGCGCGGATCAGCCGGGAATGCCCCCGGAGCAGGTTTGAGATTGCCCGTCATGGACCATTGCTTCTGTCAGTCGCCATTGGTCGCGGCGATGGCCAGTGTGTCCAGATGACTGAACACATCGACGATGAGGCCATTTTCAAACCGCAGCACGTCGCAAATGTTGAGGGCACGAGCCAGGCCGGTGCCCCGATGCCGCAGCAGGCAGGATGAACGGACTGCAGCCCGATCCCCGTCAACCAGCACGTCAAGCAACTTCAGCTTCAGAATCTCATAGTCGATATGACAATGGGCAAAGAACCGCAGGATCGCCGCCGATCCTTCATAACGCCCCACACAGGACAGCAGGGTCGCATCACCGGGAATCGTGAATACCGCATTTGGCGACAACAGCGACATCAGCTTGCTGGAATCACTCTGACCACGGAGCCGGGCGAAGCTGGCCGCCAGTTCCTCGATCAGATCCCGATCCACCGTTGCTAGAAGTCTCAAACTTTCAAGGCTTTGCATCGTAAGTAATTCCTAGAATACATTTGTAAGCAAAGTCGATCCAAGGCTCTGCTCTTGTTATCGTTTTAATTACCATGACGAGCTGAACAGATAAAGCTGGCAACACGACGTTTGGGTATTGAAGTTCAGAATTTGGTTAGCAAGGATGCTGACCTAACGTCAGTCTAAAAATAATATAGATCGCGACGGCACTAATAAAAACGGCGGCCCGATGGCCGCCGTTTGTCATAGAAAATTCGAAGATCAATTCCGGTCCTTGTCGACCAGCTTGTTCTTGCCGATCCAGGGCATCATGCCACGCAAGCGCGCGCCGACTTCCTCGATCTGGTGCGCGTCGTTGACGCGGCGGATACCCTTGAAGCGCGCAGCGCCTGCACGGTATTCCTGCATCCAGTCCGAGGTGAACTTGCCGGTCTGGATGTCCGTCAGGACACGCTTCATCTCGGCCTTGGTGGCCTCGGTGATGATGCGCGGACCGGTGACATATTCGCCCCACTCAGCGGTGTTCGAGATCGAGTAATTCATGTTAGCAATACCGCCCTCATAGATGAGGTCGACGATAAGCTTAACTTCGTGCAGGCACTCGAAATAGGCCATCTCGGGGGCATAGCCCGCCTCGACCAGCGTCTCGAAGCCAGCGCGGATGAGCTCAACGAGGCCGCCGCAGAGCACGACCTGCTCGCCGAAGAGATCGGTTTCGCACTCTTCACGGAAATTCGTCTCGATGACGCCCGAACGGCCACCACCAACGCCACAGGCATAGGAGAGGGCGAGGTCATGGGCATTGCCCGAGGCGTCCTGATGGACGGCGATGAGGCAGGGCACGCCGCCACCCTTCTGGAACTCGCCACGCACCGTATGGCCCGGGCCCTTGGGCGCAATCATGACCACGTCGAGGCTCTTCTTCGGCTCGATGAGGCCGAAATGGACGTTCAGGCCGTGGGCGAAGGCGATGGCCGCGCCGTCCCGGATGTTGGGGGCGATCTCGCTCTTGTAGATATCGGCCTGCAGCTCGTCCGGGGTCGCCATCATGAGCAGGTCGGCCCAGGCAGCCGCTTCTGCCACGCTCATCACGGTCAGGCCGTCGGCCTCGACCTTCTTGGCGGTCGGCGAGCCGGGCTTCAGGGCAACGCGGAGCTCCTTGGCGCCCGAGTCCTTGAGGTTGAGCGCATGAGCACGGCCCTGGCTGCCGTAGCCGACAATCGCGACCTTCTTGCTCTTGATGAGATTGATATCGGCATCCCGATCGTAATAGACGCGCATCGGCTTGGCTTTCCCGTTGATGGCGGCCTTGGGCCGCCCGCTGAATTCTTGAGCGAGAGCCTTCTAAGCGGACGAGGCCCGTCCGTCAAAGAAAACTGCCGCCCGGCTTCCGGCCGGTTCCCGGCCCATTCCGGCGTCTCCCCTGCCCCGCTCTCCATCCTCGGTCAAGCACCAGGGTGGATGGTGGCAGGCATCCCATTCGGTTGGAGACAAACGTGTCCCGCATCGCCACGAGCTACCTCGCCCTCGCAGCCCTCTACCTCATCGTCGGCCTGACCATGGGCATCGGCATGGGAATGGCCCATGAATTCCGCTTCGCCCCGGTCCATGGCCATATCAACCTGATCGGCTGGACCACCCACGGCCTGATGGGGCTCGCCTATCGCCAGTGGCCGGAAATGGCAAAGGGAAACCTCGCGGCCTCCCAGTTCCTGATCTTTGCCCTGTCCGCCCCGATCTTCATGGCCGGACTGGTGCTGAGCATTGGCTATGAGCAGCCCATCGTTGCCATTGCCGGGTCCGTTGGTGTTTTCCTCGGTGCCCTGCTTTTCGCCCTCATCGCCGCCCGGGTGTGGCTCGGCGACAAGGGCGTCTGAGGCCGACCATTACATCCCGTCGGGGCCACGGGTGATGGCGCCGACGCCGGTCCGCGATACCTCGACGAGGCCGACAGGGCGCATCAACTCGACGAAGTCGTCGATCTTCTTGGGGGCGCCCGTGAGCTCGAAGATGAAGCTCTCGATGGTTGCATCGATCACCTTGGCGCGGAAAGCCTCGGCCAGACGCAGCGCCTCGCTGCGGTTGTCGCCCTTTCCACGCACCTTGATCATCGCCAGCTCACGCTCGATCACCCGACCATGCAGTGTCAGGTCCGTCACGCGATGGATCGGCACGATGCGCTCCAGCTGATGGGTGATCTGCTCAATGACTTCCGGCGTCCCGGAGGTGACAATGGTGATGCGCGACAGGTGCTCGGCATGGGCCACCTCAGCGACCGTCAGGCTCTCAATGTTGTAGCCACGGCCCGAGAACAGGCCGACCACGCGGGCAAGAACGCCCGGCTCGTTGTCGACGAGCACGGAGAGCGTATGGCTTTCTACATTCGACTTGCCCAGGGCCGAGGAATAGGGGGACGGAGGAATGGCGGGAGCGTTCATGTTGATCTCTTCGTCTTTCAGTGATCGTGCAGGATGAGCGCGCCTGAGAAGGCGCGATCGCAAACTCACACGAGCATCTTGCCCTTTTCATCGATGATGCTGCCGATCTCGACACCCGCGTCGTCGGCGAGTTCGGGCAAGATCATTTCGTTATGCGCCTTGCCCGACGGGATCATCGGGAAGCAGTTCTCTTCCTTCTCGACGCGGCAGTCGAAGATCAC
>CAISZN010000543.1 GCA_903889985.1 uncultured Hyphomicrobiales bacterium
GCAGCGGCCCATGAAGCCGCGCCTGATCGCCGTCCAGCGGTCGCGCTCGCCTGAAGTTGGGATCTGTCCGGTCATTTGTGAGCTCGTTCGCCTTTGCGGCCACCGCGCTTGTGAGAAGCGCGAGCCGGACCTTTAGCATTTTTCTTCGCAGAGAGCGCCTGCGATACACGGCCGCGCCCCCCGCGCTTGGCCACCCGGCCTTCGCTCAGCAGCTCAAAACGAAGCGCGCCGGCGAAGGGCGCAGCCTCCACGAGCTTCACTTCGACCGTGTCGCCAAGCCGGTGCGTCTCGCCGGTGCGGTTGCCGATCAGCGCATGCATGGCCTCATCGTAGCGGTAGTAGTCCATCCCCAGCGTTGCGGCCGGCACGAAGCCGTCAGCGCCCGTGTCGGTCAGCTTCACGAAGAGCCCTGCGCGGGTGACACCTGCGATGCGCCCCTCGAAGGTCGCGCCGATCTGGTCGGAGAGGTGGGTGGCGATCAGCCGGTCCACGGTCTCGCGCTCGGCGGCCATGGCGCGCCGTTCGGCCGCCGAAATGCTGGCCGCAATCTCTGCCAGAGCATCCCGCTCCATGTCGGGCAGGCCGTCTGGTCCCAGATGCAGGGCCCTGATCAGCGCACGATGCACGATGAGATCCGCATAGCGGCGGATGGGCGAGGTGAAATGCGCATAGCGGCGCAGGTGCAGGCCGAAGTGCCCATAATTCTCGTTGGTATATTCCGCCTGCGCCTGGCTGCGCAGCACCACCTGGTTCACCACCTGCTCGTGCTCGGTGCCGCGCACCCGCGCCAGAATGCCGTTGAAGGCCTGCGGGCGCATCACTTCACCCTTGGTCATCTTGATGCCGATGGTGGCCAGAAACTCGGCCAGATTATTGAGCTTTTCAACCGAGGGCTCATCATGGGCGCGGTAGATGAGCTGCTGGCGATGTTCCTCCAGCGTCTCGGCTGCCGCCACATTGGCGAGGATCATGTATTCCTCGATCAGCTTGTGTGCATCGAGCCGCGGCGGCACGATCACCCGATCCACCGTGCCATCGGCCTTGAGCAGGATTTTCCGCTCCGGCAGATCCAGATCCAGCGGTGAGCGATGCTCGCGCTCGATCTTCAGCAAGTCATAAGCGGCCCATAGCGGCTTCAGCACGCTTTCAAGGATCGGCGCTGTCACCTCGTCGCAATGCCCGTCAATGGCAGCCTGTGCCTGCGGATAGGCGAGCTTGGCGGCCGAGCGCATCATGATGCGATGGAACTTGTGGCGCTTCTTGCGGCCGAATTTATCGATGACCATGCGCACTGCCATGGCAGGGCGGTCGACCAGAGCTTTGAGCGAACACAGGTCGTTCGAGATACGCTCCGGCAGCATGGGCACCACGCGGTCGGGGAAATAGACCGAATTGCCGCGCAGCAGCGCCTCACGGTCGAGCGGCCTGCCGGGCCGCACATAGGCGCCCACATCCGCGATGGCGACGGTGATGATGTAACCGCCTTCATTGTTGGGGTCGCGATCCGGCTCCGCATGGACCGCATCGTCATGGTCCTTCGCATCGGCCGGGTCGATGGTGACGAGCGCCAGGTCACGCCAGTCCTCGCGGCCCTCCATCGTTGCCTCGCGGGCGCTCTCGGCCTCCCGCATAGTGTCTGCATGGAAGGCATTGGGGATGCCATGGGTATGGATGGCGATGAGGCTCACCGCCTTCTCGGTGGCAAGCGAGCCCAGCCTCTCGCGCACCTTTGCGACGGGCAGTCCGATGCGTCCCGTGCGCAGGATCTCGACGGCGACGAGATCCCCATCCTGCGCCTCGCCTTCGTTGCCGGGCGGAATGGCAAGCTCGCGGCCCATGTTCTTCTTGTCGACGGGGATCAGCCGTCCACCGCCATTGGGCATCTCGCGGAAGATGCCAAGAATTTGCGCCTTGGCCCGCGACAGCAGGCGAATGACGCGAGCTGTATAGGGCGGCTGCCCCTTGTCCGGATCGCGCACTTCCTCGGTGCGTAGCAGGGCACGGTCACCAACACCGGGAATCGACTCTCCCGGGCGTGGCTTGCGTGGCACATGTACGGCGATGCGGGGCGCAGCGCCATGTTCCCCCGTGTCCCATTCGACGGGTATGGCGATCAGATCGCCATCCTTGTCGCGGCCGGTGATGTCGCAGAGCACGACGGTCGGCAGGGTGCCGGCACGATGCAGGGTCTTGCCGCGCCGCTCGACCGTGCCTTCGGCTTCGAGATCCTTGAGGATGCGCTTCAGGGTGATGCGGTCAGCACCCTTGATGTTGAAGGCGCGGGCGATCTCGCGCTTGCCGATCTTGCCCAGATGGGAGCCAGCCTTCTCGGCCATCTCCTTTTCGCGGGCGATAAAAGCGAGGATGTCCTCCCGGCTGGGGAGGGCAGGGGCCGCCGGGGCGGCTTGGAGTTTCGGTTTGATGGATCTTGCCAAGTGTTCTGACCGGCCCTGCGGGATTCGCTGGGCTTGATGCTACAGGATGTGGGGCTTTTGGGGTTGGATTTAAAGCGGGGGCTTGACCCCCCAATGGCCCGCGCGCCTTCCGGCCTCACCCTCCCCTTGATGGGGAAGGTCGACGTGCGAAGCACGGCGGGGTGGGGTGACGCTGCGATTTCCTCTCGGAATTGGTTGAAGCTGCGGAGTGAGCCTTGCGCGCGCTGATCGCGCGCTACCCCCACCCCGGAAATGCTTTGCATTTCCGACCCTCCCCGCAAGGGGGAGGGTGAGATGCGCAACTCACGTCCGCAACAGCGCCTTCATCTTTGCGCGTACCTCTGCAAGCACAGGCTGCGGTGCCTGAACCAACAGCGTTGCCCTGCGTGTTGCCCAGTCGAGTGATTTCAGGTGGTCGGAGAGGACGACTCCGGTTGCGCCGCTTCCCTGAGGAAAGGCCACCTCAAACGGATATCCCTTCGCCTGATTGGTGACAGGGCAGGCAATGCAAAGGCCCGTTGCAGCGTTATAGGCCTTGGGTGTGATGACCAATGCCGGTCGCCGGCCTGCCTGTTCATGCCCAGCCTGTGGATCGAGATCGATCCAGATGACGTCACCTTCGTCCGGGCAATAGGCGCCGCTACCAGGATTCCTTGCCGACGGGCTTGCCCGTGTCGGTCTCGCCATGGAGGTTCTCCGGAGAAATTTCTGCAAGCAATTGATTGAGGTCGTAATTTGGAACCGTCTCGACAGGCGTGATGACAATCTTTCCGTCGAGCACGCAGATATCCACGCTCCCACCATCCGCGATCTGGACTTCGCGGGCATAAGCGCCGGGAATCCGGAGTGCGAGGCTGTTACCCCATTTGGCAATCTGCGTGATCATCGGACACCTGAAGGCAGAGGAAATAATTCTGTATATACATTGTAGATATAAAGATCAGAATTTCAATATGTGGACGCTCAGACGCAAACCCGGAACGTGCGCTTTTCCTACCCGACCGGCGTATCGCTGTCAAGGCTAATTTTCACTTCAGAGAAAAAATTCTGCGACCCGCCTATTTGCGGGCCGCTGCCTTCTTTGCTGCGGCCTTTTTCGCGGCGGCTTTCTTGGCCGGAGCCTTCTTTGCCGGAGCCTTGGCCTTGGTGGCACCCGCGAAGGGCGGTTCGTCGCTGTCCACGACTTTCACCTTGGCCTTGGTCGCTGGCTTCTTGGCAGCTGCTTTCTTGGCCGGAGCCTTCTTGCCGGGTCCCTTCTTGGTGAGCTTCTTGTCCGGCCCGCCCTTTTCCTCGATCAGGCGCAC
>CAISZN010000544.1 GCA_903889985.1 uncultured Hyphomicrobiales bacterium
GCAGCTGACCCTACTCTCCCGCCCCCTTCTCACCGCCCACTGGCGTCGGCACAAAGCCGCCGTTGCCGTCGGGATGCATCTCGATGCGCCGATCATGGAAAGCGGCGAGCGTCGAGCGGTGGCCGATGGAGACGATGGTGGTCCTGGGCAGTTCGGACGCCAGTGCCCCATAGATGGCGTGCTCATTGGCCTCGTCCAGCGCCGCGGTGGCCTCGTCGAGGAACAGCCAGTCCGGCTGCGCGAGAATGGCACGCGCAATCGCAAGGCGCTGCTGCTCGCCGCCTGACAGGCGCTGCGACCAGTTGTCCTCGGCATCAAGCCGATCGGCGAACTCAGCCAGTCGCGCAGCTATGAGCGCCTGCCGGATGACATCGTCGCCATAGGTGTCCGGGCCGGCCGGATAGGACACGGCTGTGCGCAGGGTGCCGATGGGCAGGTAGGGTTTCTGCGGCAGCAGCATGATCTTTGCGCCAGCGGGAACCGTGACCTGCCCGTGACCGAAGGGCCAAAGCCCCGACAGGGCGCGGAACAGCGTTGACTTGCCAGAGCCCGACGGGCCTGCCACCAGCACCGCCTCGCCGGGACGCAGCGCGAGGGTCGTGCCGGTGATGATCACGCGTCCGTCCGGCAGCGCCACGTCGAGAGCGCCCACGGCAATGCCATCAGGGGTCGTGCCTTCGCTCATGGCGATCTGCTTGTCGCGCTGCTGGTCATGGGCCGCGTTGATCGCATCGTCGAAGGTCGACAAACGGTCGAGCACGGCGCGGAAATCAGCAAGCGAAGTGTAGTAGTTGACGAAGAAGTTGAGCGCGCCATCGACGCGTCCCCACGCGCTCGCCGTCTGCGTCATCGTCCCGAGCTGGATCTTTCCGGCAAAGTAGAAGGGTGCGGCGACGATATAGGGAATGAAGGGGCCGATCTGCCCATAGGCTTCCGTGAAGACGAGCAGCTTCTTGCGACGATCGACGATCTGCAGATAGTTGTCATAGACGAAGCTGAAGATGCGCATGGCCACATTGCGCTCCGCGCCTTCACCCTTCAGCAGCGCAACCTGTTCCGAATATTCGCGCAGGCGCGCCAGCGAGAAGCGGAAATCCGCCTCATAGCGCTGCCGCTCGAAATAGAGGCCGACCAGCGAACGTCCGATGAAGTGGGTCACCAGCGTGCCGACGATCGAATAGACGATCGCGACCCACAGCAGGAAGCCGGGCACCGCAATCTCGGTTCCCGGAATGGTGAAGTTCGCTGACAGCGTCCACAGGATGATCGAGAAGCTGACGAGTGACGACAGCGTCGAGATCAGCAGGATCGAATAGGAGTAGATGCCATAGCCGCCGGAGCCACCATTGCCGCTGACGAAACGATTCACGTCTTCGGCAATACGCTGGTCCGGGTTGTCTGCATTGCCGTAGCGCAGCGACATACGGTAATGGGCCGACCCGTCGAGCCATCTTCCCGTATAGTGCTCGGTCAGCCAGCGGCGCCAGCGGATGAGCAGCATGGACTGCACGACGAATTCGATGATGGCGCTGACGATATAGATCGCTGCCCAGAACAGGAAGACGGTGAAGAGCAGCGTCCAGAAGGTCGCAGCATCCTTGTTCTGGATGGCGTTGAACCAGTCGCGGCTGAAGAAGGACAGGCGCACATTGATGCCGACCTGCGCCTGGTTCACCACCACGAGGAACACGGTCATCAGGATCGCGAGCAGACGCTCGGAGATCTTGAAGGCCGGGAAGGGCCAGATGCGCGCCGTGGTCTGCTGCGTGGCCTCGAAATAACGATCCGCGATGCCGCTGATCGTGCGCACGGCCTTGAAGTGCGACACCGCCCAGACGAGCACCCCAAACAGGGCCACGGTCATCGGCACGCTGTCCGGCAGCTTGTAGGCATCGAGCGCACCTGGCCAGTAATCGGAGAGCGAGAACAGGAACACGCCGCCGAAGACCACCACCTCAGTGGCGAAGATCGCCATCAGGATCTTCAGGAAGGTCCCGACCCTCCCGGACCGGAAGGTTGCCGCCGCATTGGCGAGGCCGAAGACGCCAAGCAGGGCCGGTTGCACCAGCCCGGTCCGCGACCAGACATAGAGGGCGACGAGGGAGAGGGCAGCGACGGCAAAGCTCAGAATTCGCATGAACGGATCCGATATGGAGGGTGCACTGCAAAATGGTGCGTCAGACTAGCAACGGGAACCGGCTTCGAACACCGTAAAGGGGTCGAATTTGGGCGGCCGGCGATGTGGGGAACAATTGATCCCCATCTAAGGCGTGACAGGAATTTTGTCAAGGATTATTTTCTGCCCAAGATGGGCTTTGGGAATGTTGATGCGTGGTAGCGACGAGGACATGAAACTCGCTGTTGCCGCCTCCTTCTCCCCGCTTGCGGGGAGAAGGTGAGGATGAGGGGCCTTTGGCGTAGAGCGCAGATTTGGTCCAGCGCTCCCAAGTAGCCCGCGGCTCCTGCCGCGCCTGCGCCCTATGCCGCAGGCCCTCACCCCGCCCCTCTCCCGCAAGCGGGAGAGGGAGGGAGCCCTTACGCCTGCAGGGCCGCCTTCACCCGCGCCGGGGTGAAGGGGATGTCCCTGATCCGCACGCCCACCGCATCGAAGACCGCATTGGCCAGCGCCGCGCCGGTCGGTCCCTGCGAGGCCTCGCCAGTGCCAAGGAAAGGCGTTCCGGGCCGGTCGATCAGCGCCACCTCGATGGGCGGCACCTCGCTGAAGGTGAGGATCGGATAGGTCGTCCAGTCCACCGACTTCACGCCGCCGGCATCAAAACGCACCCCTTCCTTCAGGGTCCAGGAGAGCGACTGGATGATGCCGCCCTCGATCTGGTTGCGCACCCCGTCGGGAGCCACCACCTCGCCCGAGTCATTGGCCGAGACGACCCGCAGCACTTTTATGCGCCCGGCCGGCCGGTCAACCTCGACCTCCATGGCCACGGCGTTGTAGGCGGCAATGCCCTTGTAGCGAGCAAAGCCGATGCCCCGGCCCCGGCCCTCGATCTTCCTGTAGTCCTTCCAGCCGAACATCTCCGCCGCCTTCTGCAGGATGGCGCGGGCGCGCTCGTCCTTCAGGAAGCGCAGGCGGTATTCCACCGGATCGACCTTTGCCCGATGGGCCAGTTCGTCGATGAAGCTCTCGATGGCGAAGACATTGGCATAGGCCCCAAGGCCGCGCTGGGCCGAGGAACGTGCGCTCATGGCGGTGACGAAATGGGTGGTCACCTTCTGCCCCGGAAACTCATAAAGGGCGATGGCATTGCGGTCGGCCGCATAGTTGGGCGGGCCGCCATTGACCGGCGTCGGCAGGGCAAAGGGCTTTTCCAGCGACCATGCCGCCAGCAGGTTGCCAGCCTTGCCGCCCGGCCGGGTGCCATGGTTCTGCGACCATAGGTCGAGGGTCCAGTCGATCACGTCGCCCTTGGCATCCACGGTCGCCCTGGTCTTCACCAGCATGGCCGAGCCATAGGGCTCCCAGCGATGCTCGTCATTGCGGGTCCACTGGATGCGCACCGGCTTGCCCGGCATGGCTTGGGCGAGAAGGGCGGCATCGGCTGCCGCGTCATCGGCGCCATTGTGGCCATAGCATCCCGAGCCCTGCACATGCTGGCCATGGACCCTGGACTTGGGCACCCCCAGCATTTCGGCGATGGCAGCGGTGGTCTCGTAGATGGACTGGGTATGGGACTGGATGTGCATCACCCCGTCCGCATCCAGCGTCGCAACGGCCGTCGAGGGGCCGATGGAGGCATGCATGTGGAAGGGCCGGCGATAGGCGGCCTCCACAGTTGCTGCAGGCGCGGGCCCGTTCTTCGAGAGCGCGTCCTTGACCGGGATGATGGTGGCGACATTGGCCTGCATCCAGTCATAGACCGTGTCCTGGGTTTCGCTTTTTGCCGGCACATCCCACTTGGCCGCCTCGCGCAGGGCCGAGACCGCATCCATGGCCTGTTCCTCGCGCTCGGCGATGACGCCCACGAAACTGCCGTCGCGCACCACCTTGAGCACGCCGGGCATGGCCTCCACTGCCGAGGTATCGAGCGAAACGAGTTTGGCGTTGTAGACCGGCGGGCGCAGCACCCGGCCGTGCACCATCCCCTCGGGGCGCAGGTCCTGAATCCAGATGGGTGAGGCGGTCACCTTGGCGGGGATATCGAGGCGCGGAATTTCCTTGCCCGCATAGCGCCGTTGGTCGCGCGGCTTGATCGGCGCCTTGCCGCTGGCCTCGACCTCAAACGCGTTGCTGCCGAGCAGCTCCCAATAGGTCACGGTCTTCCCGTCCGGACCCTTCACCGTGCCATCGGAGACGGTGAGCTTGCCCGCATCCGCCCCGAGCTTTTGGGCTGCGAGGCCAAGCAGGATCTGGCGGGCCTCCGCAGACACCTGACGCACCGCGCTGCCGCCATTGGGCATGGAGAAGGAGCCTGCGGTCACGCCTTCATCCGGGCCAACGAAGGTATCGCCGGAGACAATGTCGAGCCGCTTGATGTCGACATCGAGTTCATCCGCGCAGAGCTGGGCGAAGGCGGTGAGGATGCCCTGCCCGAGTTCCACTTTGCCGACCTGCAGGCGCACCTTTCCAGCCGCCTCGATGCGCAGCCATGAGGACACTTTCGGGGCGGTCTTGAGATCGCCCGGCAGGCCGGGGCCGCCATGTGGGTCGGGGGTCTGGGCCTCTGCCGGAATGGCAAAGTTCAGGGCTAGGGCGCCGGTGCCGGCGACAAATTGGCGGCGGGAGGTTTCGATCACCATGGCTCAGGCCTCCTTCGCGGCGCGCAGCACGGCGCGGACCATGCGGTTCTGCGCCCCACAGCGGCACAGATTGCCATCGAGCGCCTGGCGCACTTCGGTCTCGGTCGGCCTGGGATTGGAATCGAGCAGCGCCTTGGCGCGCATCATGACGCCATTGACGCAATAGCCGCACTGCATGGCCTGTTCATCCATGAAGGCCTTCTGCAGCCTGCTCGGCTTGTCGAGGGTGCCGAGGCCTTCGAGTGTCGTGATCTCGGAACCGACGACCGCACTCATCGAAGTCACGCAGGAACGCACAGGCTGGCCATCCACCAGCACCGTGCAGGCGCCGCACTGGGACAGGCCGCAGCCGAATTTCGGGCCGTTGAGCTTGAGGTCATTGCGCAGGACGAAGAGCAGAGGAGCATCTTCTGGGGCGGTCACGTCGTGGACGTGGCCATTCACTTTCAGAGCGGTCACAGCCGTCCTCCCTTATGTGGCCGGGAGGATGGTCAGCGCCTTATGCTTTGTCAATGAAAGGTGGCGTGATCGGACGGCGCTCGACGCGCCGTCCGCATGAAACAATCAGACCGGCTCGCCGATCGTGACCTTGAGGCTTCCGGCGCCTTCGATCGTGCCTTCCAGCACGTCGCCGGCCTTCACCGCGCCAACACCCGCAGGCGTTCCGGTCAGGATCACGTCACCCGGACGCAGGTGATACATGGTGGAGAGATGCGAGATGATTTCCGGCACCGACCAGATGAGCTGGTTGAGAGTGGCGTCCTGCTTGGTGACGCCGTTCTGGCGCATCTCGATGCGCTGATTGGCAGGCGTGCCGAACTTGTCGGCCGGCACGATGGCCGAGATCGGCGCGGAATATTCGATGTCCTTGCCGATATCCCACGGCAGCTGCTTGGCGCGCTTCTTGAGCTGCAGGTCGCGGCGGGTCATGTCGAGACCGCAGCCATAACCGAACACCTTCGACAGGGCCTCTTCCTTCGAGACATTGAAGGCGGGCTTGCCGATGACGACGACGAGCTCGAACTCATAGTGATAGTTCGTGGTGGCCGACGCATAGGGGATCACCGATCCGTCCTGCACCACCGACTCGGGCGACTTGGTGAAATAGAAGGGCTCGTCGCGCTCGACCTGCTGGCCCATCTCCTTCGCGTGGTCCTCGTAATTGCGGCCGACGCAGAAGACGCGCTGGACAGGGATCCGGTCCGAGCTGCCGGCGATCGGGAGCGTGGGCACCTGCAGGGCGGGGAAGATCAGATTGGACATGCGGATCCTGTTGGCTCGAGTTGGCCGGGCATCACCCCCGGCAGGTCGGCGCGAGCCTAGCCATCGGCGCTTGCGAGTCAATCTGGCGGTGGCCGGACCCCGCCGGACCAATCATCCCCCCGTCACGACAATCTGCGCTGGATCCTCTATTCTGCAGCCGGTTCCCGGAGGGATCGCCATGAAGGTCAAGGGCCAGGACACCCGCAGCATCTGGGTGGACGAAGTCGGGCTGGGGGTCGTCGTCATCGACCAGACCCTGCTCCCCCACCATTTTGCCACCCGCCGCCTCGAAAGCCTCGATCATGCGGCCATGGCCATTCGGGACATGTGGGTGCGCGGCGCCCCGCTGATCGGCGCCACCGCCGCCTACGGCGTGGCACTGGCCATGAACGAGGACGACAGCGACCATGGCCTGCATGAGGCCTGCCGTCTGCTCGTCGCCGCACGGCCGACGGCCGTGAATCTTGCCTGGGCGGTCGAGGAAATGCACCGGCTGCTGTCGCCGCTCATCCCCTCGGAGCGCCAGCATGCCGCCTATGCGGCGGCCGCAGCGATTGCGGATGAGGATGTCGCCATCAATGCTGCCATCGGCGATCATGGCCTGCATCTCATTCTGGAGCTGGCAAAAGCCAAGGCTGGCCGCCCGCTCAACGTCATGACCCACTGCAACGCGGGCTGGCTCGCCACCGTCGACTGGGGCACTGCCACGGCGCCGATCTACAAGGCCCATGAGGCAGGCATTCTGCTCCATGTTTTCGTCAGCGAGACCCGCCCGCGCAATCAGGGCGCCTTCCTCACCGCCTGGGAGATGGCCAATCACGGCGTGCCCCATACGGTGATTGTCGACAATGCGGCTGGTCACCTGATGCAACATGGGCAAGTGGATCTTATCATCGTGGGCACCGACCGCACCACCGCGCAGGGCGATGTCTGCAACAAGATCGGCACCTACCTGAAAGCCCTCGCCGCAAAGGACAATGGCGTGCCCTTCTATGTGGCCGCCCCCTCACCCTCGATCGATTTTGCGATGAAGGATGGTCTCAGGGAAATTCCCATCGAGACCCGCAGCGCTGAAGAGGTGACGCATATCGCCGGTGTGGATGCCGAGGGACAGCGCCGGCAGGTTCGCCTGACGCCGCAAGGCAGCCCGGCGGTCAATCACGGGTTTGACGTGACACCCGCACGTCTCGTCACAGGTCTCATCACCGAGCGCGGGATTGTGGCTGCGACAGAAGAAGCCTTGGCGCAGATGTTTCCTGACAGGGTGGTTGGCTGAGGCATTGGCGTCGGGCTGCTCTTTCAGCCTGGCAACACCACCACGCTGCAGATGATCCCCGTGTCGCCGATGGCAGCGCGGCAGGTGGCGCCTGCATATTGGTGTGGCTGCGCCTCGGGATCATGGATGATGAAGATCTCGTGGGTCTCATAGCTCACGTGAAGTCTTGCAGGCTCGCGCTTGAGGCCCAAGCCTATGGCCTTCAGATAGGCTTCCTTTGCCGTCCAGATCGACAGGAAGGGCCAGTCGGCACCTTCACGCTTCCACATGGCCTCGACGCCGCCGCGCTCGCGCGCATGCAGCACGTCCCAGACGGGTTCGCGCGGATCTCCGATGGGTTCCAGATCAACACCGACCGGTAGTGTTGAAATCGCCAAGGCCGCAAGTGTCCCGCGCGCGGAGACGGAGACGTGCAAGGGTGTCTCCGGTGTGACGAGTTGCGGGCGGCCATCTTCCGCATGGCCAATCACCACGTTGCTGGCGGTCATACCAACCCGTCGAGCAACGAGATGGCGCAGCATGGCGCGGCGGGCGAGGAAGTGGTCGCGCGGCCCGGCAATCGGCTTGGCGGCATCCTGCACATCGCGCACGCTGGGCGGGAGATGGATGAGCTGTCGAAGGCGCGCGTCTGCGAGATCGATCAGCAGCACGGACGCGCCTTCCCGCGGGATCTCCCCGCCGGTCAGGTCGTCTACTCCCAGCCATGTGAGCGCCACGTCACTCACGTGCGCCAGTTCCTCCAATCAAAGGGTCCGCATCGGCTGCCAGTCGAAGGCATCCTTGATGCGCTTCTGCAGCGACTCGCGGACATTGCGATAGGCCGCCATGATCATGTCACGGCTGCCTTGCACGGCGGTGGGGTCGATGGTCGGCCAATAGACCACGTCGACCGCCAGCGTCCGGGTGAACTCGAGCGCCTTGTGGTGGGCTTCGGGTGACAGGGTGATGATGAGGTCGAAACTCGAATCCTCGAGATCCTCGAAGGTATGCGGCCGGTGTTTCGCGAGGTCGATGCCGAGTTCATCCATCACCGACACGGCGAAGGGATCAGTCTCTCCCGTGCGCACGCCGGCCGAGGCGAAATAGATGTCGCGGCCGAAGAAGTGGCGGGCGATGGCTTCCGCCATGGGTGAACGGATGGCGTTGAAGGTACAGGCGAACAGCACGGATTGCGGGCGAACCGGAAGCGGACCGGCGCCTTGAGTCGTCTTGTTGGCGCCTGCCTCCCCGGACATGCCTTTGTTCACCCTTTCCAGTGCAGGGCTGTGACCAGGGTAAAGATCCGTCTGGCCGTATCAAAATCGCAGTCGATCTTTCCGTCGAGCCGTTCGGCGAGCAATTGGGCGCCTTCGTTGTGCAGCCCGCGCCGACCCATGTCGATGGCCTCGATCTGTGCCGGCGTCGCCGTCCGGATTGCCGCGTAATAGCTTTCGCAGACCATGAAATAGTCGCGCAGCAGCCGGCGGAAGGGTGACAGCGACAGGATATGGGTGACGACTTTGCTGCCGTTTCCGTCGTTGATGTCGAAAACGAGCTTTTTCTCCTGCATGGCCACGAAGAGCGTGTAGGGCCCGAGGTCATGGCCGGGAATGGCAAAATTGTTCGCCTCGATCAGGTCATAGATGGCAATGGCGCGCTCCTGCTCCTGATCGGGCGTCCCGCGCCCGATGGAGTTCTCGTCGAGTTTCACCGAAACCAGACGATTGGTGATGGCGTCCTTCGCCGTCGTCATGACCTACCCGAGGTTGAGCCGGATCGAGACCGAGCGCGCATGGGCCCCAAGCCCCTCGGCTTCGCCCAGTGCAATGGCGGAGGGACCCAGCGCCCGCAGGCTCTCGGGGCTGCACTTCAGGATCGAGGTGCGCTTCATGAAGTCAAGCACGCCAAGCCCGGAGGAGAACCGCGCCGAGCGCGCCGTCGGCAGCACATGGTTTGATCCGCCCACGTAATCGCCGATGGCTTCCGGCGTGTGGCCGCCAATGAAGATGGCGCCTGCATTGCGCACGCGCGCCGTCAGGGCCTCCGCATCCTCCGACATGATTTCGAGATGCTCGGGGGCCAGTCGGTCGACCAGCGGGATCGCTTCGCCAAGCGAGGGCACGAGGATTACCGCGCCATAGTCGCGCCAGCTGTCGCCTGCGATGTCCTTGCGCGGCAGGGTGGCCAGCTGGCGGATCACCGCCTGCTCCACCGCATCCGCCAGGGAGACGTCATTCGTGATGAGGATCGATTGGGCGGCGCGGTCATGCTCGGCCTGGGCGAGCAGGTCAGCGGCAATCCAGTCAGGATTTGCGGAACCATCGGCGAGCACCAGGACTTCCGAGGGGCCGGCGATCATGTCGATACCGACCGTGCCGAAGACGCGCCGCTTGGCAGCCGCCACCCAGGCATTGCCGGGGCCCACGATCTTGGCCACCGGCGCTATGGTCTTGGTGCCATAGGCCAGCGCGGCCACGGCCTGTGCCCCGCCGATGCGGTAGATCTCATCCACGCCGGCGAGTTCGGCCGCCGCGATCACCAGCGGATTGATGACACCCTTCGGACAGGGCACCACCATGACGACACGCTCGACGCCAGCGACCTTGGCGGGCACTGCATTCATCAGCACGGACGAGGGATAGCTCGCTGTCCCGCCGGGCACATAGAGACCAACCGACTGGAGGGCGGTCCAGCGCCAGCCCAGATCGACGCCCAGGGCGTCGGTGAAGCGCTGGTCCACCGGGCGCTGGCGCTCATGGAAGGCGACGATGCGCTCATGGGCGACCTGCAGGGCGTCCAGTGTGCGCTGGTCGCAGGCGGCGCGGGCAGCAGCGATCTCCTGCGCTGAAAAGCGCATGGGCGTTTTCGACAAGTCGAGCCCATCGAATTTCAGTGAATAGTCTGCAAGCGCGGAATCGCCGCGGGCGACCACCTCGGCAATGATGCCCGCAACGGTCTGGTCCACGTCATCAGAAATCTCGCGCTTGGTGGCCAAGAGCGCGTCGAACTCCACGGCGAAGGTGTCGCGCCGCATATCAAGCCGGATCGGCATTTTCGATGGATCTCCGGATTTACGCTTCGCCCGGGCCGTCGTTTGGGACATGGCCGGGCTGTCGGTCCGTTTTCCACCTTGAACCGAGATCGCGCAACTGGGCTTCGAGACATTCGACCTCGAGCTGGACCCCGGCTCCACCGGAGAAGACGAGATCGACGGTCCCCGAGGGCGCATCGGTGGGGCTGAAGACGATGCCGAGCAGGTTGAGGGTCAGGGCCGGATCGGACTGATCAAAGCCCCTCAGGCGGGCGGATCGGACGCAGTCGAAGTGCAGCCCCGTGTGGCAACGCTCGCGGCGGCCGGCCTCGGCGGCCATCCAGTCAAAACGGCAGGCGAGGAGGGCGAAGCGCTGAACCCGAGGCAGCCAGGCCATGTCGCCCACGCGCACGACGGCGTCCTGCATCTGGGCGGACAGGACGGCCAGGTCTTCCGCGTCCTGGGCCATCAGCCTCAGTGGCTCTGTCGATGTCTCCGACGTCTCTGACATGGCAACGTATATGGCTCCGGACGACTTCAACATGCGAACCCCTTGGCTCTAGCCGAGGCCGACCTAGCCGTAAACCTGTGCC
>CAISZN010000545.1 GCA_903889985.1 uncultured Hyphomicrobiales bacterium
ACATAGGTCGGGCCGGTCGTCGTCAGTTCGTCGAGGCCGTCAGAGCCATGGACCAGCCAGACCCGCTGTGACCCAAGGTTCTTCAGCACGTTCGCCATGGGCTCCAGAAGGGCCTGCGAGAAGGTGCCGATGACCTGATACTTCACATTGGCCGGGTTCGAGAGCGGCCCGAGGATGTTGAAGATCGTGCGCGTGCCCAGTTCGACACGGGCCGGACCAACGTGGCGCATCGCGGCGTGATGGGTCTGCGCCATCATGAAGCCAATGCCCGCTTCATGGATGCAGGCCTCAACCTGAGCAGGGGTGATGCCGATGGCCACGCCAAGGGCCCCGAGCACGTCGCTGGCGCCTGACTTCGAGGAGGCAGCCCGATTGCCATGCTTGGCCACCGGCACGCCACAGGCGGCCGTGATCAGCGATGCGAGCGTGGACACATTGTAGGTGCCAGCGCCGTCGCCGCCCGTCCCAACGATATCGATGGCATGGGCGGGCGCAGCCACCGTCAGCATCTTGCGGCGCATGGCGGTCACCGCGCCAGTGATCTCATCGACCGTTTCCCCGCGGACCCGCAGCGCCATCAGGAAGGCGCCGATCTGCGAGGGTGTGACTTCGCCAGACAGCATGTCCTCAAAGGCCTTCTCAGCCTCCGCACGCGACAGGCTTGCGCCCGTTGCGACCTTGCCGAGAAGCGGTTTGAACGCGTCCATAGTGGTCTCCTCAGCCCCGGTTGGCCCGGGGTCCCTCGTTCCAGGCGCGGGCCAGATCGAGGAAGTTCTTCAGGATAAGGTGGCCATGCTCGGAGAGGATGCTCTCCGGATGGAATTGAACCCCGTGCACCGGACGGGTGCGATGGGACAGCCCCATGACGAGCCCGTCGTCCGTCTCAGCGGTGATCGCGAGGGCCTCGGGCATGGTCTCGCGGCGCACCACGAGCGAATGGTAGCGGGTTGCCTGAAAGGGGCCATTGATGCCGCGGAAGATGGTTTCTCCCCGGTGATGGATTTCCGCCATCTTGCCGTGAATGGGCAGTGGCGCCCGGATGACCTCGCCGCCATAGGAATGACCGATGGCCTGATGGCCAAGGCAGACGCCAAACAGAGGGACTTCGTCGCCAGCTGCTGCGATCAGGTCGAGGCAGATGCCTGCCTCCTTTGGCGTGCAGGGGCCGGGCGACAGGACGATGGCCTCGGGCCTGGCTCCCATGACCTCGCCGACGCTCACCTGGTCGTTCCTGTGCACGCTCACTTCAGCGCCGAGCGACCCGAAGTAGTGCACCAGGTTCCAGGTGAAACTGTCGTAGTTGTCGATCAGGGTGACGCGCAAAACCTTGGTCCGTTGAGGTGATCTGGTTTCTTTTCCGCCCTCGGGAAGCCTCGGTCAAGCGACCCGAGGGGCAGGGATTTGGCTACTGGCCCCGCTTGCCGCTGGTGGCGAAGCGAACGGCCTCCTCGGCGGCACGGAACAGGGCCATGGCCTTGTTGACGCACTCCCGATGCTCCGACACCGGTACCGAGTCATACACAATGCCAGCGCCCGACTGCGCATGCATCTGGCCGTCCTTGATGACCGCCGTACGCAGAACAATACAGGTATCCATCTCACCTGAAGCGCCGAAATAGCCGATGCAACCGCCGTAGATGCCGCGTCGGTCCGTCTCGAGCTCGTCGATGATCTCCATGGCCCGCACTTTCGGAGCGCCGGATACGGTGCCTGCCGGAAATCCTGCCGAAAGCGCATCGATCGTGTCGTGAGACGGGTCGAGCTGGCCAACCACGTTTGACACGATGTGCATGACGTGGCTGTAGCGCTCGATGAAGAACTTTTCCGTCACGTCGACGGTGCCGATCTTCGACACGCGACCCACATCGTTGCGGCCGAGATCAAGCAGCATGAGATGCTCGGCCCGCTCCTTGGGATCAGCCAGCAGCTCGGCGGCCAGTGCCTCATCCTCGACCGGCGTCTTGCCCCGCCAGCGGGTGCCTGCGATGGGACGGATCGTCACCTCGCCGTCGCGCACGCGGACGAGAATTTCGGGGCTCGAGCAGACGATCTGGAAGCCACCGAAATCGAGATAGCAAAGGAAGGGCGCGGGATTGACCCGTCGCAGCGCGCGGTAGAGCGAGAAGGGCGGCAGCTGGAACTGCGAGGTGAACCGCTGTGACAGCACCACCTGAAAGATATCGCCGGCGCGGATGTATTCCTTCGCCTGCTCGACCATTTCCAGATATCGCGCTTCCGGCGTGTTGGAAGCCGGTGGGGCTGCCAGCAGATGCGGATCAGCTGCGGGTGGCGCGTGCTCCAGTGGGCCGTCGAGGACATCTACGATCATGTCCAGACGCGCCTGCGCCTCCTCCCACGCAGCCCGGGCCGAAACCCCGGAGCGCGGACGCACAGGGGTGACGACACTGAGTTCGTCCTTCACGGAATCGAAGACAACCATCAGGGTCGGGCGCAGCATGACCGCATCCGGAACCCCGATGGGGTCAGGTTTGGCAGCAGGCAACCGCTCCATCTGGCGGACCAT
>CAISZN010000546.1 GCA_903889985.1 uncultured Hyphomicrobiales bacterium
AGGGTTCGACTCAACTGCCGCGCTTCGAAGACATGCTTGCAGCCCTGCTGTGTGCCTGCCTCGTGCTCTCAGTCCGGGCGCGCCGTCAGGCTTGACGGGGGTAGCGCCGCCTGCCCATGGTCGCAGCGCATCAAGCTCGTCCAGCCATTGAGCAGTCCCCTTGGAACCCTCGTTCTTCCTGCAGATCATCCAGATCGTCTGGATCAACATCCTGCTGTCGGGTGACAATGCGGTGGTGATTGCCCTTGCCTGCCGGTCACTGCCGGCCCAGGAGCGCAAATGGGGCGTCATCCTGGGCGCCGGCGCTGCCGTGTTCATGCGAATCATCTTCACGGTGATGGTGATGTCGCTGATGCAGGTGCCCTACCTGAAGCTCGTCGGTGGGCTGCTGCTGTTATGGATTGCCGTGAAGCTCCTCATCGACGAGACCGACGAAGCCGATATTCGCGCCTCCAGCACCATCTGGAACGCGGTGCGCACGATCGCGGTCGCGGACATGGTCATGTCACTCGACAATGTGGTGGCCATTGCCGCCGCGGCGAAGGGCTCAATCCCGCTGATCATTTTCGGCCTGCTGATCTCGGTGCCCCTGATCGTCTTCGGGGCGACCCTCATCATCACGATTCTCCAGCGCTTCCCGGTGCTGGTTTGGGCGGGCGCGGCCCTGCTGGGCTGGGTGGCAGGTGGCCTGATTGTCTCCGACCCCTCCATGCAAACGCTGATGAGGGCCCTTGCCGAAAGCTCCGCGGAAATCATTGGAGGCCTGATTGGCGTCGTGCTGGTGCTGGGCCTGGCCCTCGTGCTGAGGCAGCGGCGGGCAGAGCCAGATGTCACCTGAACCCTAGCGAGGCAGCCTGACACCGGGTCGTGGCGGGACAAGCTGCACGCAGTCCCGGCCGCCTGTATCCAGGCAACGTCCCAGTTTTTCCTGCTCGTCGATGGCCTTGATCGTCCACACGACAGCTATCGCGAACAGCAGGAGAAAAATCGTGGCCAGCAGGTTGATGAAGGTCCGATGCCCGTAGTCCGTATCATCCGGTTCCCGGACAACAGGAGACAGCTCACGGCCATTCCCACCTCGTGGGAGGCTTTTCATGGTCCCCGGCCTGCCATCTGGCTGCGTCATCGGGAATCCTGCCCCAGCGATTTCATGCAGTCTGCGCCCGCCCGCGCCCGGGATCAAGCCGCAGATGAGGGATGCTGGACGCCCTTGGGCGGCCGTCGGGGCTTGAACATGCCGGAGGCCCGGCAGACCAGCTGCCCAGCCTCATCGGTGACGGTTCCTTCCACATAGATCAGCGAGCCCTTGCGCAGCACCTTGCCAAGGCCTGTGAGTGTGCCCCGCCCCGGGGCCAGGAAGGCCACCTGCATGTCGACCGTCATCATGCCATGGTCCTCGTCCGTGACCGTGCGGGCAGCCCCCGCCATGACGCTGTCGAGCAGGGTCATCAGCAGGCCGCCATGGGCTGCCCCGGTGCGATTGCCGAGCTGCTTCTCGACCGTCACCTCGCTGCGCGCAAAACCATCGCCCCAGTCGACCCGGCGAATGCCGCAGTAGCCGAGGAAGGGGGCCGCATGGCCGAGAAGATCAACGGGGGGCTTGGACATGGTTCAGAGCTCGAAAGGAAGGCCAGCATAATTCTCGGCGACCAGCGTCTGGCCTGCAACCGAGCCGGTGACCGTCTCAAGCTCGGCAATCTGGCGCTTCAGGTCGAAGGGGCTGGCGTCGGGCATGATGTGCAGCATGGAGGTCATCCACCAGGAGAAGTGCTGCGCCCGCCAGATGCGCTTGAGGCAGATCTGCTCGTAGCGATCGAACAGGCTCGTGTCATTGCGCTTGTAGAAAGCCGTGAAGGCCTTCGCGAGCACATAGATGTCGGCGATGGCGAGGTTCATGCCCTTGGCGCCAGTCGGCGGCACGATGTGGGCCGCATCACCGGCGATGAACAGGCGCTCATGGCGCATGGGCTCGGCCACGTAGCTGCGCATGGGCGTCACCGACTTCTGGAAGATGCGGCCGGTCGAGAGCTTGAATCCCTCATGCTGGCCGAGGCGACGATCAAGCTCCGACCAGATCTGGTCGTCGGACCAGTTGTCCGCATCCTCTTCGGGCGGCACCTGCAGATAGCAGCGCGAAACGCTGTTCGAGCGCATGGTGAAAAGCGCGAAGCCACGCGGATTGTGAACATAAAGCAGCTCGTGATGGGTTGGTGCGGCTTCCGCGAGGATGCCGAGCCAGCCGAAGGGATAGACCCGGTCATGGCCGCGCAGCAGCTCGGTCGGGATCGCATCGCGGCAAATGCCATGGAAGCCATCGCAACCCGCTATATAATCGCAGGTCAGGGTCTCCTCGCGACCGTTGGCAACATAACGAATGAACGGCTTGGCCGTATCCAGACCGCCAATCTCCTTCCCCTCTGCCTCAAAGATAATCGGCACGCCAGCAGCGAGGTTGACCGCGATCATGTCCTTCACGGCCTCCTGCTGGCCGTAGATATAGACCCGGCGACCGATCAGCTCCTGCATGTTGATGCGACGGCGCTTGCCTTCGAAGATGAACTCGACGCCGTCATGGGCCATGCATTCGCGCTGAAGGCGTTCACCAACACCTGACTCGATCATCAGATCGACGGAACCCTGTTCCAGAAGGCCTGCGCGCACGCGGTTCTCGACATAGTCGCGGCTGCGCGACTCGAGGATCACGCTGGAAATACCCTGCAGATGCAGGAGCCGCGCGAGCAGAAGACCGGCCGGGCCTGCGCCGATGATGCCGACTTGCGTGTGCATGTATCCCTCTCCCTGCAGCGGCTTGCCCGCCTATGCTTACTGGCCTGCGTGGGCTGCCTTGGTGCGGGCCTGAATGTCCCGCAGCACGTCGAGTTCCTGTACGGTGGGCGGCGGCGTCTCGACCACGGAGGCCGCGAATTTCGGCTGCCACCCGCAGGCCTCTTCGACTTGCGTGCGCGTGACACCGGGATGCAGCGAGACGACCGTCATCTCCTGCGTGTCCGCGTCAGGTTCAAAGACGCAGAGATCCGTGATGAGGCGGGTCGGCCCCCGGCTTTTGAGGCCCAGCGCACGACGCTCCGCACCTGTCGGGCCGTGGCCCATGGAGGTGATGAATGGCAGCTTGTCCACGAATGCGCGCTTGCCCATGGCCATGATGATGAAAATTTCCTGGCAGTTGGTGGCAATCTCAGGTGCGCCACCGCCGCCGGGAAGGCGAACTTTCGGCTTGTGATAATCGCCGACCACCGTCGTATTGAGATTGGCGAAACGGTCGATCTGCGCCCCGCCGAGGAAGCCGACGGTGATGCGTCCGCCCTGCAGCCAATACCGGAACATTTCCGGCACCGACACGGTGGTCAGGGCCGTATCGCAGAGTTCGCCATCGCCGATGGACAGCGGTAGCACATTGGGACGCGTGGCCAGCGTGCCGGACTCATAGATGAGCGTGATGCGTGGAGCGTGCGTGAGGCGCGCGAGATTGCAGGCAGCCGAAGGCGCACCAATGCCAACGAAGCAGATGTCCTCGTTGCGCAGGGCGCGCGCCGCCGCAATCGTCATGATCTCGTTGGGCGTGTAGGTCTGGCTCATGCCGCAGCCCTCTTGGCATATTTTGCAAAGGCCTCGGGGCCCTTCTCCAGCACGTTTTCCTTCATCCACGCGAGGAAGCTGTCGCGTTCGCGCGAGAGCTTGTCCCAGGCGATATAGAAGGAGTTGTCGCGCTTGTAGTAGCCCTGTGCGTAGGAGGGATGGGCGCCACCCGGCACGACGGCGATGGCAGAAATGGTCCAAGAGGGCAGGATCACCGCATTGGGGGAGCGAGGACCGAAATCGTCGACAATTTCCTCGACGATGGCGAGGCTCTTCGTCGAGGCGAGCACCACTTCCTTCTGGCAGCCGATGATGCCCTCGATCAGCACATTGCCTTCGCGGTCGGCACGAAGCGCATGGATGATGCCGGCATCGGGACGGATCGCCGGCACAGTCGCCAGCACCTCGCCCGTATAGGGGCAGGTGACGCTCTTGATGCGCGGATTGACCTTGGGCAGGTCGACGCCGATGTAGCCGCGGAAGACGGCGAAGGGCAGATTTGCCGCGCCTGCCTCATAGGCATTGGCCATGGCGGCATGGGAATGTTCCTCAAGTGCCAGCGGGCACGGCCACTGGTTCTCGACTGCATCGCGGATGCGGTGGGTCGAGCCCACGCCGGGGTTGCCGCCCCATGAGAAGACTAGCTTGTCCGCGCAGCCCATGCCGATCATCTGGTCGTAGATGAGATCGGGCGTCATGCGGATGAGGGTCAGGCCCTTGCGGCCCTGGCGGATGACCTCATGGCCGGCCGCGAAAGGAATGAGGTGGGTGAACCCCTCCATGGCGACGCTGTCGCCATCCTTCACGATGTCCTCGACCGCCGCTGCGAGTTCCAGGAACTGCGCCATCCGTCCTCCCGACTGCCGTCACTGCAGATGGCTTCCCTTACGGGGGCAAGTGGCGGGACGTCAATCGGGGAGACGTTGGCTATGAAGCATCCCGGTCGTCACCCTCACCCTTGCGGGGAGGGTTGGGAAAGCGGCGGTTACTTCCCCCAGACTTCCTTCGCCACGTCGACAACGAGGCGCAGTTTCGCCCACTGCTCTTCCTCGGCCAGCGTGTTGCCCTCCTCGGTCGAGGCGAAGCCGCACTGGGGCGACAGGCAGAGCTGGTCGAGGGAGGCATATTTCGTCGCTTCCTCGATCCGGCGCATCAGGGTGTCGCGGGTCTCGAGCGTGCCCGTCTTCGAGGTCACGAGGCCCAGGATCACGGTCTTGCCCTTGGGCAGGAAGCGCAGGGGCTCGAAGCCGCCGGAACGGTCGTTGTCCCACTCGAGGAAGTAGCCTTCGATGTTCAGCGTGTTGAACATCAGGTCCGCGATGGGCTCGTAACCACCAGACGAAATGAAGGTCGAGCGGAAATTGCCACGGCAGACATGCATGGTGGCAGCCAGATCCGCCGGCTTGCCCGCGAGCGCGGCATTGATCATGCCCACATAGATCTCACCCTGCTTTGTCGGATCATCGCCACGGGCTGCAAGCATTTCGCGCTGCTGCGGGTCGCAGAGATAGGCGAAGGAGCAGTCGTCGATCTGGATGTAGCGGCAACCGGCGGCATAGAAGCCGTTGATCGCCTGCTTATAGGCCTGTCCGAGATCGGAATAGAACTCATCCATGGTCGGGTAGATGCCCATGTTGATCATCTTCCGGCCGCCGCGATAGTGCAGCATGGACGGGCTCGGGATCGACTGCTTGGGCGTCTTCTTCGTGTTGGCGGCCAGAAACTTGAAGTGCTCGATGTGCGGATGGGCTTTCGAGCCAAGCTTGCCAGTGACGCGCGGCACCTTGGGCTTCGTGGTGACGCCGGTGAACTGGATGCCCTGATCGGCCTCGATCACGTCGACGCCATCGAGACCGCCCAGAAAGTCCATGTGCCACCAGGAACGGCGGTATTCGCCATCGGTGATCGCCTCGAGGCCAACCTCTTCCTGCTTGGCGATGATCTTGCGGATCTCGACGTCTTCGACAGCCTTCAGGCCGGCGTCGTCGAGCTGGCCCGCATACCACTTCTCGCGGGCATCCTTGAGCGGTGCGCTGCGCAGGATCGAGCCAACGTGGTCGGCGCGGAAGGGCGGGCGTGTTCTCATCATTTGGCTGTCTCCGGCAACTTCAGTCGTTAATGGGCGGCCGTGCGCTCGGCCACGCCGAGCAGGGTCGAAAGTGTGGCGGCGTCCTGCGCAAGCTCAGCGCTCGGCGCCTGATGGGCCACCATGCCACGATCGAGGATGATGGCACTATCCGTCAGGGGGAGGATTTTTCGCGGACTCTGTTCGACAATGATCGCGGCTAGCCCCTCTTCACGCACGATCTTGCGAAGCGCATTCAGAAGCTCGTCGACGATGATGGGTGCAAGCCCTTCTGTGGGCTCGTCGAGCAGCAGCACGCGCGGATTGAGTGCCAATGCGCGGCCGATGGCCAGCATCTGCTGCTCGCCGCCCGAAAGCTGGTTGCCCATGTTGCGGCGGCGTTCGGAGAGGCGCGGGAACATGGCGAAGATGCGCTCAAGGGTCCAGGGGCCCTTGGTCTGCACGGCAGTGATGTTTTCATCGACCGTCAGCGACTTGAAGATATTGCGCTCCTGCGGCACCCAGCCGATCCCGGCCAGAGCGCGCTGATCCGCACGCAGGCGCGTGATGTCTCGCCCGCCCAGCGAGACCGTCCCTGCGCGGCGGCGCGTGAGGCCGATGATCGTGTTGATGAGGGTCGTCTTGCCCGTGCCATTGCGGCCGAGCAGGGCAAGCGATTTGCCCTCCCCCAGACTGAGGCTGATGTTGGACAGGATCAGCGCTTCGCCATAGCCCGCCGAAATGTCTTCGAGCGCAAGAAGATCAGCCATGACCCACGTCCTCCTCGCCGAGATAGACCTGACGCACCCGCGGGTCACGAGCGATTTCTTCGGCCGTCCCTTCGCAGAAGAGCGCGCCGTTGACGAGCACGGAGATGGTCTTTGCGAAACGGAAGACGAGGTGCATGTCGTGTTCGATCAGCACCAGCGCAACATCCTCCGGCAGGCCTGCCACCACGTCGAGGATCTGCTCGCGCTCGGATTCAGGCACGCCTGCGGCCGGCTCGTCGAGAAGCAGGAGTTTCGGCTTCGCCGCCAGTGCCAGTGCGATTTCAAGCAGGCGCTGCTTGCCGTAGGCGAGCGAGCCCACGCGCGCACCGCGCACATCGGCAATGCCCAGCTGCTCGAGCAGTTCGATGGCCTCCGTCACGATGGCGCGGTTGGCGCCAAGGGGCGCAAACCAGCGGCGACCCTCATTCTCGCGCTCGGCAATGGCCAGCATCACGGTTTCAAGCGGCGTCAGATCTGCAAAGAGCTGGTTGATCTGGAAAGTGCGTGCGATGCCCGCCGTCGCGCGCTGGCGCACGCTCCAATTGGTGATCTCCTGGCCGGCATAGAGGATCTGGCCTGAGGTCGGGCTCAGCACGCCGGTGAGCTGGTTGACGAAGGTCGTCTTGCCGGCGCCGTTGGGGCCGATCAGCGCGTGACGCGCGCCCACGGGCAGCTTGAAGTCCACATGGTCCGTCGCGGTGATGCCGCCGAACTTCTTGCAGAGCTGACGGGTTTCGAGAACGATCGTCACGCGCCGTCCTCCTTCTGGTACCCGAGCTTCACGGCGGTCCGCTGGATGAGCCCGATGATGCCGCCGCGAACGAAGAGCACGAGCAGGACGAGGACAAGACCCAACCAGAACTGCCAGTACTGCAGGGTGATGTTGCCAATCACATCCTGCATGACGCGGAAGAAGACGGCGCCGATGAGGCCGCCATAGAGGTGGCCGGCACCGCCGAAGACGAGGATCAGCAGCGCATCGGCACTGCGATGAAACGCGATCATGTCAGGCGAGGCGGACTGGGTCGTCTGGGCCAGGAGCCCGCCGGCGATACCCGCATAGGCAGCGGCAATCGTGTAGATGGCCACCAACCGGGCATTGACCGGCACGCCGATGGCGCGCGAGCGCAGCGGGTTGCCCTTGATGGCCCGCAGCGACAGGCCCAGCGGCGAGCCTACGATGCGGCGCGCTAGCCAGAACAGCACGAAGAGAACCGCCAGCGAATAGAGATAGGCTGTGCGCCCCCACAGGTCGAAGTCCCACTGGCCAAAAACCGCTGAGGACATCACGCCCTGCAGGCCATCGGCACCGCCGGTGAGCCAGCGCATCTGGTTGGCAAGCTCGGCGAGGATGAGGGCAACGCCCAAGGTCACCATGAGGCGCGTGAGATCAGATCCGCGCAGCACGAGGAAGCTCGTGATGAAGCCAACGAGCCCTGCCACCGCACCTGCCGCGAGCAGCCCGATGATGGGATCACTCAGGGGGAAGGTGCCGGCGCCGTATTTGGCCATGAGACCGGCTGCATAGGCGCCAAGCCCGAAAAAGGCCCCCTGCCCCAGCGTCACGATGCCCGCATAGCCAAGCACGAGATCGATGGAGAGGGCGAGAAGTGCGATCGTGACGATTTCAGACAGCAGCATGAGCTTGGTCGGAATGCCGGGGATGAAGTCGCCAAAAATGAAATAGAGGGCCACGGCAACGACCCAGAAGGCATATTCCCACCAGCGCCAGCGGCGCGAGGAGACAAGGCCATTGGCCGCTTCATCACCTGTGCTGGTGGCGGTTCCGGTCTTGGTTTGCAGGGCCATGGTCATGAGCGAAACCTGCAGCTCATCGGGTTGCAGCGCGGGTGAAGAGCCCCTGCGGACGCAGGATCAGCACCGCCACCATGATGGTGTAGATGATGAAGCCGCCAATCGCAGGCACGTAATATTTGCCGACCACGTCCGCCACCCCAAGCAACAGGGAGGCGAAGAAGGGTCCGGTGATGGTGGTGGTGCCACCGACTGAAATCACGATCAGGAAGTAGATCATGTATTTCAGCGGGAAAGTCGGATCGAAACTCACGATGCCCGTGGCGAGCGCACCGCCAAGACCCGCAAGGCCCGAGCCTACGGCGAAGGTCAGCGCGAAGATGGCTGTCACATCGATGCCCATGCCACGCGCCACGCGCCCGTCATCCACGGCCGCGCGCAGCCGCGACCCGAACCGCGTCTTGGTGAGGATGAGCTGCAGGATGACCGTCAGCAAGCCACAGATGGCGATGACAAAAAGCCGGTAGATGCCGATGCTGGCACCCAGAAAATTGACGCGCCCATCAAGCGAGGATGGCAGGTTCACGATCTGCTGGTTGGCACCCATGAAATAATCGACCACGGCTGTCGCCATGAAGACGAGGCCGATGGAAAAGAGCACCTGATCGAGGTGGCTCTTGTCATAGAGATGCACATAAAGCAGACGCTCGAGAATGGCGCCCAGCAGCCCGGAGAAGATAAACGCCGCCGGCAGGCCCCAGTAGAATGAGATGCCATACCTGTTCATCATCACGATGGTGAGGTAGCCGCCCGCCATGGCGAAGGCGCCATGGGCCAGGTTGATGAAGTTCATCAGGCCCAGCGTCACACAAAGGCCAATGCCCAGCACGAAGAGGAGCATTCCATAAGCGGCGCCATCAAAGACAATGGTGAGCACGGAGGTCGTTCCTTTGCAGGGCCAATATGAAGGCGGCCGGAAAATCCGGCCGCCTCTGATACGTCTTACTTGTGGGTCGGATCCTTGATCGGTCCGAGATCCTCGAACTCCACGTTGTAGAGTTCGCCGTTCTTCTTCTCGACCTTGCGAATGTACATGGGCGGGATCGCCTCGCGGGTCGCTGCGTCGATTTCCATCGGGCCGCGCGGGCTCACCCACTTCTGACCCTTCATGGCATCGACGAGCTTCTGGCCATTGGCATCACCGTTGGTCTTCTTCAGCGCCTCATAGATGACACGCATGCCATCCCAGCCCGCAACCGCCATCATGTTGGGGCGCAGGTTGTTGTTGGCCTTCTTGAACGCTTCGACGAAGACCTTGTTCTCCGGCGAGTTATGGTCCGCCGAATAATCGTGCGAGGTGATCATGCCCAGCACGCTGTCGCCCATGTCGTTGAGCAGATCGTCGTCGGTCACGTCGCCAGTGGCGATGACGCGGATCTTGGCGCCGGCGAAGTCGCGGTCGATGACCTGCTTCATCAGGGTCGCGCCCTGGCCCGACGGCACGAAGAGGAACAGCGCATCCGGCTTCAGGTCCTTGGCGCGCTGCAGGAAGGGTGCGAAGTCAGGCGAGGCAAGCGGGGCGCGCAGGCTGTCGAGAACCTTGCCACCCGATTCCTCGAAGCGCTGCTTGAAGAACTTCTCGGCGTCGATGCCCGGCGCATAGTCGGAGACCAGGGTCACGGCAGTCTTGATGCCGTTCTTGGCGCTCCAGTCCGCAATCGGGAAGGTCATCTGCGGCATGGTGCGGCCGACGCGGATGAAGAAGGGCGACTGCTCGACGACAATGGAGGTCGCAGCGGTCATGATGACGGCAGGAACCTTCGCCTGCGTGGCAACCGGGCCAACTGCCATGGCAATCGGGGTCAGGCCGAAGCCCGCGAGCACGGAGACCTTGTCATTGACGACGAGTTCTTGTGCCAGGCGCTTTGACACGTCCGCGACGCCGGTGTCATCCTTGACCACGATCTCCACATTCACGCCAGCAACGGTCTTGCCGAATTGCTGCTGGAAGGCACGGGCGCCGCCTTCAAGCTGGCGACCGGTCGAGGCCTGCTGGCCCGTCATCGGAACGATGAGGCCGACCTTGACGGTCTGCTGAGCCAGCACCGGCAGGCTGCCTACCACCATGGCCGCAAGGGTCGCGGCCGCAAGGATCTGTGTGCGCTTCACGGGTCTTCTCCCCTTTAGAAACTCGTCCCCGGCGCCGGCCTAAACCTTTTGGTTCCTGAAGCCATGCCGCCGGGGGCGCGAACCCCTATCAGGTAAGGGACAGCGCGTCCACGAGGCCGTTCCGACAGCGGTTCTTATTCATTAGTCGTAGACGTCTTTTCCCTCTCCAAACCGGCCGGCGAGAGGCTTGGGGCGAGAGGCTTGGGGCGAACGGTTTGGGGCAATCCCCTGCCCCGTCAATGGCCTGAAACCTGGGCTCAGCGCTCCCGGACCGTCCAGCGTTCCAGATCGTCCTGCTCGCCGATCAGGGCCAGTCCATAGGCAATTGACAGCAACTGGTCCCCGGTCTCGATCCGCTCCTCGCCGAATCGTTGAACGAAGCGGGCCTTGACCGCCGGCACGAAGGACGTGCCACCGGTCAGGAAAACCTTGTCGATGCCATGGGCCGGCAGGCCCGCCTGATCGAGAGCTGCGACCACGGCAGCGTCGATGGCTGCAAGGTCGGGCTCGATCCATCGCTCGAAGTCAGCCCTGAGGATCTCGGCCTCGATGTCGACGCCATAGCTGTGGAAGGAAAGCTGCGCGGTCGGCGCATGGGACAGCTCAAGCTTGGCTGCAGAGACAGCCTTGTAGAGCGGATAGCCCAGATCTTCCTCAATGATGGTGATCAGCATTTCGAGCTGGTCGGGCGAATCGCTGGTGCGCGCCAGCTGTCGCAGCTCGCGCAAAGCCTGCGCCGATTTCATGATCGCCAGCTGGCTCCAGGAGGCAAAATTGGCGAAGTAGTGACTTGGAATATCGAGCATCTTGTCGAAGGTGCGATAGCGGCTGCGCTTGCCCAGCAGCGGCGACACGACATTGTCGATGATGCGATAATCGAAACGGTCACCCGCGAGCCCGATTCCGGTCTTGGCAAGCGAGACGGCCTGTATTCCGCTGCTCCCAACCTTGAAGCGAAGGATCGAGAAGTCGCTGGTGCCTCCACCGAAGTCGGCAACGAGCACGGTGGCGTCACGCTCAAGACGCTGGGCAAAATAGAAGGCGGCTGCAACGGGCTCATAAACATAATGCACATCGCTGATGCCGCATTTCTCCAGTGCGCTCGCATAACGGCTTTCTGCCAGCACCGGATCGGCGGCATGACCGGCAAAGGCGACAGGCCGTCCTATGACCAGCCGGCGCGAGGCAGGCTCGAGATCCACATCCGCGCGCGCCAGCATGTTCCCGACGAAAGCCGCCATCAGATCTTCGTAGAGGTATGAGCGAGCATGAATGATGGTGTTGCGGAACGAGGGACTCGCGGCGAATGTCTTGAAGGATTGCAGAAACCTGCATGCAGAAGGATCGTCGAGATAGCGCTCCACCGCCCATGGCCCCACATCCACCTGGGTCTCACCCCTGTGCCTGACAAAACTCAGCGCGGTGCGGCAGATCGCCTGCGTGCTCTCGGGTGCCGTGAATGTCGCCGTCTGGATTGTGCCGTCAGGCTGTGTCGTTGCCACAACGCTGTTGGTGGTGCCAAAATCCAGACCAAGCGCCCGCTTTGCACCGGAAAGACGCGGAAATTCAGCAGAGGGCATCATCGCTCCAGATTGGTGGCATGACGCCGTGCCGCCACCAAGGAGCGCGGAACCTAGGGATGGAACGGCTCAAGTCAACGGAAATGATCTTGTCCGTTGAAAAGGACACCGGAATTTCATCGATCTTGCTGGAGGGAGCTCCTTCTCAAGCCAGACCTGTTTCATGAATATGACAGAACGTATGACGAACGAATGAGCCTGTACGAGCTCGAAGTTACAGATAGAACAAATTGGAACAGGCATCGTTTTGGATGCGCAAAATCACCTGCATCCTGGCGCAGGATTCAGGCCCCCGCATGAGAGGACCTTGAGAAGCTCACTGATAGACCATTCCGCATGTCAGGCTGACCCAAGACAATGCGAGGGAACTGGTTCGGTGGATCTCGTGGGGTTGCATGTCTCAACAGTCGCGCTGCCTTCAGTATCTCAGGGGGACTCAGGAGAACGCTCGGCATTTCACTCGCTTGCATGTCCCGCCAATTTATCCCTTCGAGAAGCAGCAAAAAATGCGCCACTTGCCAGCTCGTGACCAGTCCACAGTATTTGCCAGCTTGCAAATGCAATCGTCAAGACACTGGCAGACTAACTGCGATTGCTTCCAGGACGACTGAATTGGCGCAGATAGTTTCTGGCCGAACTTGCAGAGTGCGCCTCTACCGGCATGGACCCGCATTTATTCGTGCAACTCAAGGAAAGCTCATGGATCTGATAGAAGCTGCCCACATCGTCGGCATTCGGCTGTTTTCATAAAACATCAGGGTCGCAAGTCGAGAACGGTAATCAATGCGATCACGGCATTCTGAATAACGCTTTCAAGATGATCGTCGCTAGCGATATCGGTCAGCATCGGCGCACTCAGACTCAGGCGAAGGGCGGCCACCGGGGCCCCACCTCGAACGCCGCAAGACACCGGCTGGCCCAAGAGTATCGGCGTTTTGAGATGAGCAAGCTTCGCGTGCAATTGAGCAAGATCCTGTCGGCCCATCCAAGACCCGTCTCGTCCTTTGATCAAAAAGGTGAAAATACTTTGCCGGGCCGACCATGAATGAGCCCCTTCAAACTCTTCTCGGCCTAACAAAGGTGTCGACAAGAGTTCAAGTTGTGGGGCTTTATCTATGAATGTGCGCACGCTCTTGCTGAATCGATCAATGGCAGAAATCACCAATGACTCGTTCAAAGCGCAGAATGCTGTCCATTCCGCCAATGCCGCGCGCCAACGCAAGACCAATCCCAAATTAGCTTCCTGGCTCCGTAAGACGTCACACTCTGGTCTTACAACTTTGTTTCTGAAAGTTGGATCAGACGAACTGACATTTTTACGATCGCTTGGTATCAACAATGCCCCGGAAAATGTAGGACCTCCTAGAAACTTCGAGCCAGTTATGATCACCATAAAGCCATGGGCCAGATATTCCCGCACGACGCTTGGGCTCACCCTCATCTGACAGGCATCAACGACCACCTCAAGATCGGATCCCCATCTTTCCTTCATATTCAGAACACTTCGAAGCGAAGGCCAAAGAACCCCCGTCTTGCTGACATCAGTAACGACCAGAACCGCCCGTGATCCGCCATCTTTGCTGGCTTGAACTTGTCGATTGAGTTCAGATTCTATGGAGGCAGAATTCAGAGGGCTGCCATCTTCCTCTCGTGCTGAGATACCAACCACAGCATGAGCGCGGCCGTCTGACGTCTTCTGCAATGCATGAGGAACGCCTGAACCAGTTTCTGCGTCTTCGATCGTCAGGAAGGTCAGTGGCAGCCCAACCATACGATTGAGCAAGATTGCTGCATTCCTGTGAGAATCTGTTCCAGACGGGCTGAGAATGCATCTTGGCGCTGCGTCGTCTCGGGCGGCATATCCCAGCAGGGTTAGAATTCCGGATTTGATTTGCAAAACATGAGACCTGTAAATGTCTACAGCTCTCTTGCCGGCTGCCAGTTCGCCATAAATGCTTTGGTAGACTGAAAGGACTTCTCGATAGCCTCTCGCCGCGAGCGGCGACGCCGTCGTGGAAGAAAAGCTATAGGGAGATGCGACCGGCCGCAGTGGGAGGTTGTAACGATTACGCCCCTCGCCATCCAATACTATTCTTTGATCGCCCCCCGACGTCAGGATATCGAACGCGGCAGCCTCGTGGTCCCTTTCATCAAGACGGGAAAATGCGAGAGCACTCATCGTGATCCCTCGTCCTGACCATAGCTTGCATCGAGCATGATGAGGCGATCGATAAATCCATCCATGTCGCTCTTGAGCGTCCGGTGATTCATGATGGCCGCTCTGACCACAGGATGACCATTGAGAAATGTCAGCGATGGCGCGAACTGACCGTCCTCGTGAAGCAGCTCCACAACTCGCCTGTTCCGTTCTGCTGCATTTTCGCCGATGAAGCCAAAGCATACGATGTTCAGCGAGACCGGCGCTGCCAAGGCAAGCGAATCTTCTGCGGCAATTCGATCCGCCAGATGCATGGCGCAATTGCAATTGTATCGAATGTTCTCGCCTATTGCCTCGAAGCCATAGGTTTTCAGCGTGAACCAGGCTTTAAGGGCCCTGAAACCTCTTGAAAGGTCGGGGCCGGAATCCGTGGGCCACCAATCCCCCGCAGCAAGTCCGCGACTGGCTCGGGAGAGATATGATGCTTCGGATGCAAAGGTCGCGTCATGCAAGTCTGCAGAGCGGCTCAAAAGAAACCCTGCATCATATGGGACATGCGCCCACTTATGAAAATCAAAGGCAATGCTGTCCGCGTGCTGGATACCCTCGAATCGGCCAGCAAGATCGGTGTCTGCCATGGCAAAAGCGCCAAGCGCAGCATCGACATGGAAGTACATGCCCTGTGATTTGGCAAATTGGCTCAAGGCCGCCAGTGGATCGATAGATCCTGTATTTACACTCCCTGCATTTCCGATCAGCAAGAATGGCTTTAGACCGGCCGCCCGGTCCCTCTCAACAGTCTCGGCAAGCTCGACAAGATCAATTTTATAATATTCATCGGTGCCGATCAGACGAAGGAAATCCGACCCGACGCCAGCCAGCTCCATCGCCCGGGAGACACATCCGTGAACCTCCTTGGAGGCATAGGCGGTCAAGCCAGATGTATGCGCGTCATAGCCATGCGCCCTCGTCGCCACACCAATTGCATGGACCCGAGCGATCAAGACTGCGAGGAAGTTTGCTTGCGAGGCACCAGTTGTGAATATGCCGCGTACGCCTTCTGGAAATGAAAAGAACGAACGCATCCATTCTGTGACTTCCAGTTCAACCCCAATGGCAGCGTGATGGCGCCCGCCACAATTGGCATTCATCGTCGCGCACATCAGTTCCGCGATCAGGCCGATCGGCGTTCCCGCGCCCTGGACCCACCCCATGAATCCTGGATGGATGTTACCTCCCCCATAGGGGAGAATCGTGCGCTCGAACTCTTCGAGGACCGAATCAAGGGCCTCACCATGCAGCGGAATCTGGCTGGCGGCACGTGATGGCGGCGCCTGCCAAACCGGACGCTGCCTTATCGTCGCCAGATGATTTATCGCAATATCGATCGACCTGTGAGCGTACTCACGAAAGCTATCCCAACTTTCCGGATCGAATGTCATCGGAAGATGGCCGCGGCCGTCCGCATAGAAGCAGAGACTGACCCAGTTCCATGCCTAGCAACTGCCATACCAGAAACCTTCACCTGCATTGGCTCGATGCTGATGCAATACTATTCTGCGCAACCCTTGCGCAGCGCTGGTCAGCCATCGAATGATGCAACCTGTCTAGCATTGAGATCGGTCGGTGACTACGATGATTGGGCCTCAGCTTCAATCATCACATGTTCAGGCCTGTCTTCGAGCGCCGCATTTGTGAGCATATCCTGAAACGACCTGAACAGCTTATGCATGATTGGCTTTTTATAATGGAACATCGGGTCGTCATCCAAATCATGGACGATCATGATGTTGTCAGCTTCAAATACCAGCATGCGACCATCTGAAATCGGGATACAATCGACAGCAAAATAGTCTACCGCATATGCGTCACAAAGCTTTTCCAATGCGGAGGCATAGCGCTTGGCGAAGACGGAATCGAAGCTTTCCATCCATTCCGCTTCTTCTGCGCGACGCTCCGGATGAAGGTTCATCTCTGCGCTGAGATAGTGGACCATCCAATGCGATGAGATGGCCATATGACAGGCAAATGGGCGGCGCTTGATAAAGACGATGCGTTGCTTCCTGTAGAGCCCATCCGGACTCCGATATTCAATGAAAGGCGCCATATAAAAGGTGCCTTCCGTCATGCGTTGCAAGTAGTTGGATAAAGAATCTGGCGATTCAATTAACTCCAACCCATTTCCTGCATGTGTACCTACGGGCCTCACAATGACAGGCATGGAGTAACCAGGCAGGAACTCTTCGACGCGACGTCTTCCCGCGGCAATTTCTTCGATCTCAGCGCGACTGACAATGACCTGGGGCGGTGACAGGATTGCTGGATCGTTTGACAGCTCTCGATGGAGCCTATCCCTCGTCATTTTGGCGATAAGACCAACATCGCGATTTATAATTGGCGGATGGTCGTGCCAGGCATTCAGCAACTCCTCCACCCTTCGAAGCACCCCCTGATTGGCAGGCGATTCCCCGATCGCCATGAATATGACATCTACGTCAGGAATTTCCGAGAGGGTCAGGGTTTTTTCGTCGATAAATACGGTGTAGAGCATGAAATCTGATTGCACGAGGAGGAAGTCGATCGGCGTATTGGCCGTCATGTCCCCTTCCACCATCAAGGCCGCAACACGCAATCCCTTGCCCGTTCCATGTTTTCTCTTGTAAATTTTTTTGAAGCGTAGCGCAGCCGATTGCATTTCCCGGCCCTTTTGCGGCTGGCCGGTAGCATGAACCATGACGGAGAGGTCCAGGAGCGCTTCGAAATCCGTGGGATCCTGCGTATAGCGGTTTACGAGCGCCTCCCATAGTTCGGGTATCGCCTGCTCGTTATAAAGGGTTCGAAACAGTACCGTATTGCCAAGCAGTAATCGCTCAGAGGGGGTTGAGCTGGCGGGCATTGAACGAACCTGTATTTGTCTGGACCACTGATGTTTCGCTTGGGAAACCGCGAGGATCTAGAATCGAAAAGTCCCAGTGCGTCGGCTTTCCTTCGGTGCATGAGCATGGACCCAGGACCTGCGGCCACACAAGTGAGTCGGAGTGCCGAGGTCAGCCTCGCGCAAGCGATCGTTGCTGATTGGGCAATCTGCAATGTTGCGGGGCTGGTGAATTAAGCTCTGAGCGTATCACTGCTTTTTTGCTGACCAAACGAAGGCCTGGCGCGATCCAGCAGAATTACCAGGCTGTAGTCTTTTAATTGGTATAGTGAAGTTTGCTTCAGAATTTAGCCAATAGCGCGGATTTTGGACCACATTTGTTGTGGCTATTCAATGAATAGCGGGGTAGCTCGGCGGTAGTGGCTCAGACTTCATATTTATCTTTTCGACTTTCCACCCTACTGATGCGCGTCATCAGATCCACAGACCTCACATCAGGGCGGATCGATCTTCAGGGAGGTCGCCCGCATCGACGGGTTTCCTGCTGGATCATCCGCCTTGTCCGAGTTTTACATCCTTCAGACGGGATAGGGAGCCCGTAGTTTCACGGTCTGGAGCGCAATCTGCGACTGCACGGCCTTCACAGGCACGCGCGCAGTCAGAGCAGCATAGACCTGCTCGTAAGCTTCGACGTGAGGAACGACGACCTGGAGGATATAGTCGAACTGGCCAGCCAGGCGATGCGCTTCAACAATCTCGTCGCGCTCCGCTATGAAGTCTGCGATCGCCTGCAGGTTTATTGGTGTGTGATCGGCCAATGTCACATGGGCGATGACGGTAACAGCAAGGCCAAGGCGCAATGGGTCCGGGATTGCTGTTCGGCGAAGAATGATTCCGTCCGTCTCGAGCCGCTGGATGCGCCGCCAGCAAGGCGTCTGTGACATGCCAACCCGCCGGGCAATCTCGGCGATGGTGAGGCTCGCATCCAATTGAAGGATAGCGAGGATCCGACGATCAAAGAGATCGAGGGAAGATGTCTGTCGGCGCGTCTGCTGGATCTGTTCAGTTGACATCTTTAGTTACCGTTCAATCCTGTCGTGGTCGTCGTGGGAGGATGCGCACCTCCGCAATCCCGAGATCGAGACAACCACGCCAGCGATGCGTGGCTGATGAATGGAAAGATCAAGGCTGATCCGCCCATTTCGATCATCACGCTAAGATCAGTCAGGGTCGTCACTTTTGAGGTGTCATTGTAATGAGAAGGGCTGCTGTGTCCTGGCAACGATCAGCACACCGCTCTTTTGACAGCCAACAGGCGCCAGCTTGCGAGCATCTGCAGCGCGCATCTCTCCAGGACCTGATAGAGCATGCGCGGATAGGCTCAGGCTGAGGAAATCCCTGCCCTTCATGGTATTCTCCGATTAATTGTTCCAGGACGGCACGTGGATACGGCCGGCGTTCTTGCGACGGTGCGCGCGCGCTGCCATTTCGGCCTGCCTCGGCGTGGTGAAGAGGGTGCCTTCGAGGGCAAAGTAGGCGCGTGTGGCCGCATAGAAGCGATAGCCGCGCTGCTCGGCGGCGACGATGCCGGCCGCTTCTTCGCCGATTTCGATGATGTAGGCTGTACACATGGGTTCTCCTGTCGCCGGCACATAGCCAGCGGTCCGCTTGCTGCTATCCAAGGTCGGGTGGGATCAGGCGCGGGAAGAACGCGCGCCCGTCGCGGCCGAGCACCGGCGACAGGAGAATTGGAATGGATCAAGTTTGGCGCGAGGCCCGACAAGCGTCTTCGTGGTTCTGTCTCACCTCTCGGTGGAGCCCACGAAGAGCCTTCGTGGCGCTTTTAGCGTTGATGACGCGGCGCAAGCTGCTCCTTCAAATCCCGCGATCCGCCGGATTTAATCCCGACCGACTTGATCAAGTTATTTGGCGGCATGGCCTCCCGTCAACCGGAATGATTTTCTCCTTTGGTCTGAATGGGGGGACATTCATTTCATCCGTTCCGGCTTGACTCCCGACCCCATTCCGGGAATCTAATAGAACATATAGTGAACATGTGAGAGCAGGTAGGACCGATGTCGCAGGGCGGCAGTTCGGAGCGCATATCCTTTTTGCGGGGCGCCATCGCCCGCATCGAGTCGGGTCAGCCCGAAGCTCGTGCGGCGCGTGGGAGTCTGAGCGAAGTCGTGCCGGCGAAGGCCGGAGACCGGACGGCGGCCTGCGGCTTCGCCCTGAGTCTGGCGGCGCAGGCCGCTGGCAACCGGGGCATGGTGGTCTGGGTCGCCGAGGACTTCGTCCTGCTGGAGGCGGGCCTGCCCCATGGGCCGGGCCTCGTGGAGCAGGGAATTGACCCGAACCGGCTGGTGCTGGTGCGCGCAGCCAGTGCGAAACAGGCGCTCTGGGCCATCGAGGAGGCGCTGAAATCGCCTGCCTGCGCCGTGGTGCTGGGCGAGGTGGTGGATGGCGCCCGCCAGTTCGATCTCGCCTATACGCGCCGTCTCGCGGTCGCCACCCGCACCTCCGGGGCCCATGGCATCCTGCTGCACGGGGCCCCTGCCCCCGGCGGCCTCTCCACCGCCGCCCAGGCGCGCTACGAGGTGCGCAGCCACCCGGGTCCCCACCTCGTCTCCGCCGCTGGCCGGCGCCCCATCACCAGCCAGTCCGCTTGGGGTGTGCGCCTGCTCAAGGCCCGCGCGGCACAGGGGCTGAGCGCCCTGCCCGATCCCAACCGCTGGCAGAGCTTTGTGGGTGCCGCCGCCGAAGCCGCACCCGCCCCACTCCCCTCCCTCCCACGCAGGAGCGTCCGGTGACGCGCTATCTCTCGATCCATATCGCCGGGCGCAGCCGCGAGGACGCGCGCCCGCTGACCCCCGCCCGCCTCGCCGACTGGGCGCGGCGCTTCACACCCCTGTCCGCCCCCGACGCGCCCGATGGCGCCATGCTCGATGTGAGTGGAGCCGCCCATCTCTTCGGTGGCGAGAAGGCGCTGCTCGACGAGATCGAACAGCGCCTGGCTGCGGCGGGCTGGGAAGCCCGAACCGCGCTTGCGCCCTCACCGGAAGGAGCCTGGGCGCTGGCGCGCTGGAGCCGCGTGCGCCTCGTGCCCGAATGGATCGAGGACAAGGCGCTGGTGCGCCTCTTCGGCCCCCTGCCCGTCGCGGCGCTGCGGCTCGACGATGCCACCGTCTATGCGCTGTCGCAGGCGGGCCTCAAGCGCATCGACGACATTCTGCACCGCCCGCGAGCGCCGATCACCGCGCGCTATGGCGCGGCCGTGTTCCAGCATCTCGACGCCATGCTGTGCCGGACCAAGAGCCCCATCTCGCCGCGCTTCGAGGCGCCCGCCTATGTGGTGGAGCGACGGTTTCCCGAACCCCTCGTGCGGCGCGAGGACATCGAGGCGGTGCTTGAGCTGCTCGGCGGGGATCTCTGCCGCATGCTCGAACGCCATGGCGAGGGCGCGCGGCAGATGCAGATCGATCTGTTCCGCGTCGACAATGCGGTGCATCGCATCAGTGCAGCGGCCAGCCGCCCGCTGCGTGATCCCAAGGCCATGAGCCGCCTGTTCGCCGAGCGCATCGCGGCCGCCAGCGAGGCGCGGCAGGACGATCCGCTCGAGGCGGGCTTTGGCTTCGATCTCATCCGGCTGGCTGCGATGGAGGTCGAACGGCTGGATGCGCGGCAGCTGACAGGCCCTCACCCCAGCCCTCTCCCGCAAGCGGGAGAGGGAGCGCACACGCAGATGCGTGACGACACTCCGACATTAAGCTCGATGCTGCCGCCCCCCTCGCCCCGCCGAAGGTGGGGAGAGGGTAAGGGTGAGGGGCTGCCACAGAACGAAGACGCAGCCGATCTCGTCGATCGCCTCGGTGCGCGGCTCGGTACGCGCCGCGTCACGCGTCTCATTCCCCAGCCATCGCATATTCCCGAACAGGCGGTGATGCTGTCGCCAGCTGCCAGCCTGCGTGGCAATGCGGCGCTGGATCTGTGGCAAGGCCCCTTCGCCGTCACGCAGGCCACGCGGCCCCTGCGCCTGTTCGAAAAGCCCGAGCCCGTCGAAGCCCTCGCCGAAGTGCCAGATGGCCCGCCCCTGCGCTTTCGCTGGCGTCGCGTCATGCATGAAGTCGCTGCCATCGAGGGGCCAGAGCGCATCGCACCCGAATGGTGGAAGGCGGATTCTTCGCCACTGACGCGCGATTACTTCCGCGTCGAGGATCGCGAGGGTCGCCGCTTCTGGATGTTCCGCGAAGGCCTCTATGGCCAGGAAAGCCAGCGGCCGCGCTGGTTCATGCATGGGCTGTTCGCCTGAGGTTCAAGCGTATGAACGCCTATGCGGAACTGGCCTGTGCGACGAATTTTTCCTTCCTGCGGGGCGCCTCGCATCCGGAAGAACTCGTCGCGCAGGCCATCGCGCTTGGTCTGTCGGGAATCGGTATCGCGGATCGCAATTCAGTGGCGGGCGTGGTGCGCGCCCATGTGTTCCTGCGCGAGAATCGTGAGCAGGCAAAACAGTTCCGCGTGGTCAGTGGTGCAAGGCTCGTCTTCTGCGACGGCACGCAGGACATGCTCGTCTATCCACAGGACCGGGCGGCCTGGGGACGGCTGACGCAGCTGCTCACCCGCGGCAATCTGCGCGCGCAGAAGGGCAAGAGCCTGCTGCACTTCGAGGACCTCTGCGATTTTCTGGACGGGCAGCAGGTCATCGTCATGGCGCGGTCGACCTTCGATGAGGAAGAGGACACGCCAGATGAGTGCCGCGGGCTGGAGCTGGATGCTGCCCAGACATTAGCCTCGACGCCAGCAGCCCCCTCTCCCCGCCGCAGGTGGGGAGAGGGTGAGGGTGAGGAGCCGCCTGCGATTATCGCGATGCATGCAGCAGAACCGCAGCGCCCTCACCCCAGCCCTCTCCCGCAGGCGGGAGAGGGAGTGTCCGCCCTGCAGCAGCTCGCAAAACTCGCACCCGGGCGCGTGTGGATTGCGGCCAGCATGACCTACGACCGGCATGTGCGACGCGATCTCGCCGAGCGTGCCATGCTGGCGCGTGAGCATCGCCTGCCGCTCATCGCCATCAATGACGTCATCATGCACGCACCCGAGCGACGGCCGCTTGCCGATGTCATCACCTGCATCCGGCGTGGCGCCACCATCGACACGGCAGGTCTCAACCTGCATGCCAATGCGGAGCGCCATCTCAAGGCACCGCGCGAAATGGCCCGCCTTTTCGAGGAAGCGCCCGAGGCCATGACCGAGACACAGCGCTTTCTCAAGGGTATCCGCTTCAGCCTCGATGACCTTCGCTACGAATATCCCGACGAGCTGCGTGAGGGGTTTGCAAATGAGCAGGAGGCGCTTGAATCCTTCACCGCCGAAGGTGCAGCACGGCGCTATCCCGGCGGCGTCCCGGACAAGGTCGCACAAGCCATCCGGCACGAACTCGATCTGGTGAAGGAGCTTGGCTATGCGGCCTACTTTCTCACCGTGCACGACATCGTGCGCTTCGCACGTCGGCGTCGCATTTTGTGTCAGGGGCGCGGCTCGGCGGCCAATTCCACCATCTGCTTCTGCCTTGGCATCACCGAGGTCGACCCGACAAAGCATGATCTTCTCTTCGAGCGCTTCATCTCCGCCGAACGGCGGGAACCACCCGACATTGACGTCGATTTCGAGCACGAGCGGCGTGAAGAGGTGATGCAATATATCTATTCGCGCTATGGACGCGGCAGGGCCGGGCTGACGGCCACCGTCATCAGCTATCGCTCCCGCTCCTCGACGCGCGAAGTCGCCAAGGTCTTTGGCTATTCGCAGGATGAGCTCAACGGGCTGGTCGGCACCATCGCCGGATGGTGGTCAGGCGAAGTCAATCGTGATGAGCTGAAGAAGATCGGCTTTGATCCGCAGGACCACCGGCTGTCGCTGGCCCTTGACCTGTCGCGCGAGCTCGCTGGATTTCCGCGTCACCTGTCGCAGCACACCGGCGGGTTCGTCATCACCCGTGACCGGCTCGATGACGTGGTGCCCATTGCCCATGCGAGCATGGAGGATCGCACCACCATCGAATGGGACAAGGACGATCTCGATGCACTGGGCATTCTCAAGATCGATATTCTGGCGCTCGGCATGCTGTCGTGCCTGCGGCGTGGCTTCGATCTGCTGCGCACTCACTATGCGCAGGACCTGACGCTGGCGACGATCCCTTCGGAAGATCCGGCCGTCTATCGCATGATCCAGCGCGCCGACACGATCGGTGTCTTCCAGATCGAGAGCCGCGCGCAGATGTCCATGCTGCCGCGCCTCAAGCCAAAGGAATTCTACGATCTCGTCATCGAGGTGGCGATCGTGCGGCCGGGGCCCATCCAGGGCGACATGGTGCATCCCTACCTGCGCCGCCGGCAGGGGCTGGAGCCGGTCTCCTTTCCCAAGCAGGAGCTGGCCGATGTGCTCGGCAAGACGCTCGGCGTGCCGCTGTTCCAGGAACAGGCGATGAAGATCGCCATCGTCGCGGCCGGCTTCACACCGGGCGAGGCCGACAAACTGCGCCGCGCCATGGCAACCTTCAAGCGCGTCGGCACGATCCATACGTTCCACGCCAAGATGGTCGATGGCATGGTGGCACGGGGATACGAGCGAGACTTCGCCGACCGCTGCTTCAAGCAGATCGAGGGGTTCGGCACCTATGGCTTTCCAGAGAGCCATGCGGCCTCTTTCGCCCTGCTCGTCTATGCCTCCGCCTGGATGAAGTGCCGCTACCCGGATGTCTTCGCCTGTGCGCTGATCAATTCGCAGCCCATGGGCTTTTATGCCCCCTCCCAGATCGTGCGTGATGTGCGCGAGCATGGCGTGGAGGCGCGCGTGGTGGATGTGAACTCATCCGACTGGGATTGCACGCTGGAAGATGCGGAGGAGGACGTCCGCGGTCCAGCAACACCATGCCATCTGCACACTCGTCATGCGGATCAGGCCGGAGACATCCACGCCACTCATGCGCTACGGCTCGGTTTCCGCCAGATCCAGGGCGTGCGCGAAGAGGACATGCGCCGGCTCGTGCAATATCGAGGTGCCGGCTATGATTCCGTACGCGACCTCTGGCTGCGCACGGGCCTCACGCCTGCTGTCCTCGAACGACTCGCAGCAGCAGACGCCTTCCGTTCCCTCGGTCTCGACCGGCGCGATGCACTGTGGGCCGTACGCGGCCTCAACCGCGCCGGCGACAAGGACGACCTGCCACTGTTTGCCCGAGCAGCCTCACAGGAGCACGAAGCGGATGCCCACCTGCCCCCCATGCCGCCGGGCGAGCATGTGGTCGAGGACTATCGCCATCTCTCCCTGTCCCTGAAGGCTCATCCGGTGTCCTTCCTGCGCCCGCGTCTTGCGGCAAAGCGCATCGTGACCAGCGAGGAGCTGGAGCGCATCGCAGCGCCTCGTGCCCGTGTCGCGCCGGGTATCCGCCAGACACATTTCCCATGGGTCAGCGTCGCAGGCCTAGTGCTGGTGCGACAGCGCCCGGGCACGGCCAAGGGTGTGATCTTCATGACGCTCGAGGATGAGACCGGCGTCGTCAATGTCATTGTCTGGCCGAAAATCTTCGAACGCGAGCGTGCCAAGGTCCTCGGTGGTCGCATGGTGGCCATTACCGGGCGGCTGCAGAATGAGGCTGGGGTGATCCATGTCGTGGCCGAGCAGGTTGAGGATCTCACCCCCATGCTTGCCCTGCTCTCCGATGACGGCCGTCGCATCAGCGCGCTCGCCAATGCAGATGAACTGCGGCGCCCGCAGGACCGCCCAAAGGCCAATGCCGCAGCGAGAAGCCCCCCATTGGTGCAGGAAAGCGATGCCATGCCGAAAGGCCGCAACTTCAGGTGACAGAGCCTCTGCATCGGCTAAAGCCAATAAATATTGTCAGCGCGAGCTCGCGACGTGGACCCGATCTAGGCCCCACGGATGCGCGCAAGCACGCGCTGAACATTCTCGATAGGCGTGGGCGGCAGAATCCCATGGCCGAGATTGAAGATGTGGGGCCCCGCTGAGCAGGATTCGAGAATGCGATCCACCTCGGCTTCGAGGCCCTTCGGCCCTGTCAGCAACATGATGGGATCGAGATTGCCCTGCAGGGCTGCATGAGGCTGTGCAAGCTTCGCACAGGTCGCAATATCTGCGGACGTGTCGAGACTGACGCCGTGAACCGACGGCCGCGCCGCGAGCTGCGCGATGGCGCTTGCAGGCGCGCCGCGAGGGAACACAATAATGCGAACATCTGGATGTGCTGCTGCAACCGCGTCAGCGATGGCCGCGCAAGGAGCAAGACACCAGCGTTCGAGTTGGGGGCCGGGCAACACACCAGCCCAGGAATCAAAAATCTGAACAACCTCAGCCCCGGCGCGGATCTGCGCCGAAAGATGCGCAATCGATGCACTCACGAGCTTGTCGATCAGCGATTGGAATGCATCGGGATAGCGATAAGCGAAGGTGCGGGCCGGGCCCTGATCAGGTGTTCCATGGCCAGCAATCATGTAACTGGCAACAGTCCACGGCGCGCCACAAAAACCGATCAGCGTTGTTGAACCGTCAAGTGCACCATGAACCCGGTCGATGGCTTCATAGACAGCCGACAATTTCGACAGGTCTGCCTCATCTGCCAACTGCAGAAGATCCTCGGGGCCCTGCATGGGCTTCAGCCGCGGACCTTCTCCTGCCTCGAAGGAGACCGACTGTCCGAGCGCCTCGGGAATGGTGAGGATGTCGCTGAAGATGATCGCTGCATCGAAACCGAAGCGTCGGATTGGCTGCAGTGTCGCTTCCGCAGCTTTGGCAGGATTGAAGCAGAACTCCATGAAGCTCGACGTCGTGGCGCGCAACTCCCGGTATTCCGGAAGATAGCGGCCAGCCTGACGCATCAGCCAGATTGGCGGCCGCTCGGCCTTCTCTCCAGAGAGAACCCGCAGGAGCTTCTTTGTCGGCGCAGCTAACGTTGATTTTGTCAAACCCTGCTCCCAGTGCTCATGCGACGCCCGCAAAACTTGGCCGCCAGTTAATCCGCAAGGCCGTAAAATTCAAGGCACCGGCGAAGGTCACACAACACAGATAGGGCCATTGAAGCCAGATAGATGCCGAACCGGACCGCCGCGACTGGCCATTCGCGGGATCAACAGTGGCCGGGGCACAACTTGCTCGCGAGCGAGGGGGCCTCTAAGATTCAATTCCGTAGCGCCAAATTGAACGGAACGCCAGTGTCCTCCAATTCCGAACATGCCGAACGCGTCTGGTTTCGCTGGCTGCGGCTGCAGAGCCGGATGGAGGGAATGGTGGCTGAAAGGCTCAAGGCCCTCGGCCTCTCGGTTCCCCAGTGCGACGTGCTCACCACGCTCACCGAGCGCGAGGGCATCAGCCAGCAGGAACTGGCCGAGCGGCTCTACGTGACAAAAGGCAATATTTCGGGCCTGATCGACCGACTGACCGCAGCCGGTCTGGTCGAGCGGCGCTCCATCGAGGGCGACCGCCGCTCCCATGCAATTTACCTGACCCCGGCCGGCCGGGGTCTCGCCGAGAAGGGCATCATCCTGCAGCGCGACTTCGTGGCGCAAACCATCGGCCAGCTGACGCCAGGCCAGATCACCGAGTTCGAGGCAATCCTGATCTCCACCCGTGACAAGGTTCGGGCTCTCAATCCAAAGCCACGCGGCCGCCGCTGAAACAGCGAGGCAGCGGTGCCGGCACCACGATCCGGTATGGCCTTCGCCGTTAACCCTGCGATGGATCGCTGACCGGCTGCCATGATGCTGCCGTGACCTCGATGCACATTCCTGTGTATTGGCGTGCGAACAAGGGGTCCGTTGGGTGATTTTTTACGGGGCATTAACCGCGACAGTCGACCCTCGCGAAGAGGCAGTTCGCCTCCTCGAACGACGAGTTGAGTCCCATGAGCGTAGACGTTCAGCCCTCCCCTGCAGCCTCCCAACAGCCCCAGCATGCCCGCGAACTGCAGGCGCGACTTTATCGCGAGATCGGCATTTCAGCGGTCGCCGCGGCCCTGCAGCTTCCAGAACCCCCGGTGGATGTCCAGGTCGAACAGCATCGCGACAATCAGCCCATGCTTCGCAAGGATATCGCTGCCTGAGCGATCCTGCCGGGCCGAAACTTGGTCCGATTTGCCCTGAAAGCTGTTCCCGATGTTCCTGACACGCCGCGCCTTCCTCAAATCCGGCGGCGCGCTGTCTCTCAGCGTGGGTGGTGCCGGCAGCTACGCGGCCGGCGTCGAGCCCATGTTCATGCTCGGCGTCACGGACTACCACATGACGCCACCGGGCTGGCCGCCTGACCTCGAACTGAAGGTCAGCCTCATCGCCGATATTCATGCCTGCGAACCCTTCATGTCGCAGGAGCGCGTACGCTATATCTGCGACCTGTCGAATTCGCTGAACCCCGACCTCGTGCTGCTGCTTGGCGATTACAACGGCGGGCACAACTACGTCACCGGCGTCGTGATGCCAGACCAGTGGGGCGCGGCGCTGGCAGACCTGCGCGCCCCGCTCGGCGTCTATGGCATCCTCGGCAACCACGATTGGTGGCATGGGCCAATCCCGCGCATGCGGGGCGACGACGGGGAGAGCGTTCGCAAGGCCCTGCGCGCCGCCCATGTCCGCATCCTCGAAAATGATGCGATCAGGCTCACCCATCATGGGCGTCCCTTCTGGCTGGCAGGCCTGGCGAGCCAAATCGCGCTGCGTGTCAGCCGTGGCGTGTTCCGTGGTGTCGATGATCTGCCCGGCACGATGCGCAAGATCACCGATGACGCGCCTGTCCTCCTGATGGCCCATGAGCCCATGGTCTTCGATTCGGTTCCGGAGCGCGTCTCGCTGACCGTCTGCGGCCATACCCATGGCGGGCAGATGAACCTGCCCTTCATCGGATCGCCTTTCGCGGAGGGGCGCTTTGGCCCAAACCACATCTACGGCCATGTGGTCGAAGAGGGCCGCAACATGATCATCTCGGCGGGCCTGGGCGCTTCCATTGCACCGCTGCGCATGGGGCGTCCGCCGGAAGTCGTCCAGCTGACCTTGGGGCGCAGTCTCTCCGCCTGAAAAACAAAGGGCTGCACAACCTTCCGGCCGCGCAGCCCGCAATGTCTGGTCCGGCGGGACGAGCCCACCGACGCCTGATTACTTCACGATGACCTTGGCACCCACCTGGACGCGGTTGAACAGGTCGATCGCGTCGATGTTGGCCATGCGGATGCAACCCGAGGACACGTCATGACCGATCGATTCCGGCTCGTTGGTGCCGTGGATGCGATAGAGCGTGTCCTTGTTGCCCTGATAGAGATACATGGCGCGCGCCCCGAGAGGATTGTCGGGACCACCCGGCAGGCCACCAGCAGCCGCCGTCGGCTTGAGGTGAGGCCAACGCTCCAGCATGTCAGCGGGCGGCATCCAGCGCGGCCATTCAGCCTTGCGACCAACCGTTGCGACGCCGCTCCAGCCAGCTGCTTCCGAGCCGGTCGCCACGCCGTAGCGGATGGCCTTCTTGCCGGGGAGGACGAAGTACAGGAAGTGCTTCTTCGTATCGATCACCACCGTGCCCGGCGCTTCGCCGGTCGGATCCTCGACCTGATAGCGATGGAACTCGAGCCCGACTTCGAAGTGCGGCACCATGGCCATGTACTTCGAATCCTGGGTCGACACGGACGGATCCGGGACCGAGTCATAGCAACCAGCCAGACCCACCGTAAGGCCACAGACGGCCGCGAAAACTTTCCAATTCATCATGACTTATCCCGCCCCGGATGCCAGCAACAGGAACCGGCATCGTCTTAAACTTCCCCTTACCATAAGGTTTGCACTGCGGCGAGACGGCGAAGCTCGCCAGCCAGACCTTGTGGCTTTGCTGCAACATGTGCTTGGACCTCCACCCATCGGCCCCCGCCCTTTGCGTCTGTCGAATGATGGACAGGTCCTGCGTGCTGGAGGACACTGGCGGAGCAGCCCGGAGCCAAAGCCTTGAATACACTCTTCCTCACCCATCCAATCGCGCTTCAGCATGAGATGGGCGAAGGCCATCCCGAAAGGCCTGACCGCCTGCGGGCCATCGAGCGGATTCTCGAAGCCGAGCAGTTCCAATCACTTCACCGGGATCTGGCCCCGCGCGGCACCATCGAGGCCGTGGTCCGGGTCCATCCACGCGACTATTACGACGTGCTGGAGCGCGAATCCCCCGATCAGGGCTACGCCCAGCTCGACGCGGACACGGTCATGAACGAGGCGAGCTTCGAGGCCGCCATGCATGCGGTGGGCGGTGCCTGCTTCGCCGTCGACGAGGTCATGACGAAGCGCTGCGACAATGCCTTCGTGGCCATGCGACCTCCCGGCCACCATGCCGAGCGCGCAACCCCCATGGGCTTCTGCTTCTTCAACAATGCCGCCATTGCGGCCCGTCACGCCCAGGCGGTGCATGGGGCGCAGCGCGTCGCCATCATGGATTTCGACGTCCACCACGGCAATGGCACCCAGGATATCTTCTGGGCGGACCCTACGGTCATGTATGCCTCGACCCATCAGATGCCCCTCTATCCGGGCACCGGGGCCGCGAGCGAGACCGGCGAGCACGACAACATCGTCAATGCGCCCCTGCGGTCGGGCGATGGCGGGGTCGCCTTCCGCGAGGCAATGGAGGCGAAGATCCTGCCCCGGATTGAGGCCTTTGCACCGGATCTCGTGATCATCTCGGCCGGCTTCGACGCCCACCGCCGCGATCCCCTTGGCGGCCTCTCCTTCGTTGAAGAAGACTTTGGCTGGGCCACGGCCAAGCTCATGGAGATTGCCGACAAGCGCGCCAGGGGCCGCCTCGTGTCCCTGCTGGAGGGTGGTTACGACCTTGAAGGATTGGCACGCTCAGTCTCGACGCATATGAAGAGGCTGATGGGTGCCTGACAGGATGATAGCTACTGCTAAAAGCGTTCCAAAGTATAATCGGCTGCCGCACAAAGCAGTTTTGATCAGTTTAAAAAATGACCTTGAGGAGTCATGAACTGTAATTTTGAATGGGCTCATTCAAGTCTGGGATAAGGAATATCCCATAGATAGATACTAAAGTGATTAGCCCAATGGCGATTGCTAGCGGCACCTGACTAATCTGGTACGCTCCAATAAATCCTCCGCACAAGGTAGAAAAAACAGCGGCCCATACACGGCTTATGGAATCTCCAGCTGCAATGATCAAATGAAGTGATTCTGGAGGAGATATTCTTTGACCAATAGAAACGACAAGCGTCCGAGCCGCAGCTGTTGAGATGCCAAGTAGCGAGCAAACCAGCAAAATATAGAACACATGCAGCTCAACCAACGACATGATCATAAAAATACCAGCGCAACACGACGCAATTCCGGCAATTATCCCGAGCATGATAAGCTTACCAGATGCATTGCTCTTCATAAACTGTAATATTATATGGCTGCCAAACACCATACCCGAAGCAGATATTGCCAAACACAGACCATAATATCGCGCATAGTCGGCAGTTGGAATCATTTCTAACAGCAGTGTCGGAATCAACGCAGCCCAAAATGTACCCATTAGAGGCCCGAGTAGCCGAGCAGACGTCAAGCGGCGAAGCTTCGGGCTTTGCAGAATTTGGATAAACCCACCAAGTGGAGAACTTCTACGATTACGATGGATATCTGGGCAATGGCGTCGCAATTGCCACGCCCAATAGGCCGCAACCACCGAAAGAAAAATCACATCCAAATAAAGACAAAACCAAATCTCAAGAAAAAATGACAGAACCGCGACAATCGCCGGAGCAACTGTAGAAGCAGCCCCCTCATAAGATTGCAATCTATTGATAATTATTTCGCGCTGCTTGACGTCGACCGCCACCCGATTCAGATAAAAATATTTTAGCGGATTAAGTAGGCCGTCTAAACATGAAAGCGAAAACTGGCATGCGACGAGAAACGGAAAGAAGTCTACGTACGTTAAAGCAAATAAGGAACCTAATAGAAGAGCTATTTTACCCAAGGCGACAATGAAAATAGCAAAAAAACCGATTCGTGGCTGGACAACAAACGGTATTAAAAATCCTGATGTAACGGTACCGACGTTCATGGCGACCCAAAGCGTTACAGCAGCAGTCGCTCCAAAATGAGTTGCTGCAATCGTTATGATCGCAACCCTTGTAAGAGCCAAACCCAGCTGGCTTAGCAATGCCGCAGCAACGAAAATATTTGCCGAGAATCGGGCCGGCTCTTCCTCGCGTTTTTTATTTTGCATTGAGAAGCCGCTTATGCGCCAGCCGCAATGCCATAGGTATAGGCCCTAACGTATCAAACCCTAAATCAGCGTCAAAAACTAGCGGGCTCCCTAAGCGTGTCGACAGTTCTGCAGACGAATCTAATAGCTTTTCACCGACCCCGGGGAAATCAGAAGTCAGCACGTAAGCCAACTGATAGGCCAAAGTCCGACCAGGAGAGAAGCTTGGATACCGACCTTCATAATTCGCAAAAGAGTGCTTCGGATAACACCCGTCGATAATCTTCTTCGGTGTCTTCCAGAGAGGGAATAGAAGCTTTACGCCATCTACTTTTCGCACCGGCAGTTCGGGTGGCATCCCACCGCGTAAATTCCAAGCGAAGTATTCTGCAATTAAGTCCTCGAAATTGATGCCTGTACAAATGTGCCTTGCATTGTTTAATTTGGCAATATGAACCAGAACTCTACGAATGATAAGTGTGCCCAAGAACTCATAATCTTCACCAGGAAATTGCTTTCCAAATCGGCTTATAAGATCCGGCCCTTCACCGGTTGCACCTAAAATCTCTCGAGTTTCAAGCTCAGATACCACATTCAGTTTCAATGAAAGTTGATCGCAGATATCTTTTGCCCGAGAGATCCCAGCGTCCCACTCGCCAGGCCCCGAAATGATCACTGGAATAATCTCTATATTTTTATCGGATTTATATTTTTCAAGCGCCGATATCAGCGCGTTGCTATCACCGCCACCGCTAACACCGATCACGATTTTAGCAACGCCGCTGCCGGACTTTTCAAAATATTGATCCAACATTGATGAGACATTCTCTTCAACAACCTGGATGCATTCAGCCCGACTGAACCGTCTAAGAATTGTGTTTCCGGATCGTTGCGACAGGTCACGGTATAGATATTCAGCCACGGCTCCATTCCCGTCCGCCGGATCAGAAATCTTTAAATGAGCATGTATGTAGCTTGTTGGGTCAATGTTTCTTTGCAAGAAAGCAGCAACTAAAGTATTGCGTCCAAACTCCGACATTTTTGTTCCCAAGCAGGGGAAAAGCCGAAAACCAGAATCCCCGACCTCCTTTACATAAAGCGCAACTGAGGCCCAAGCTATCTGCGCGCTATTAAGAACATCCAGCACAGTATCGTCATCGCCATGCGGAAGATCGAACATTCCATGCGTTGAAAACAATCGAAGAATTGGCATTGAAAATACTCAATTTTGGAAAAATGCGCCTGCCAAAAAAGGTAGGCGCGAAAAAGTTCTTTTGTACAGGCCTCACCAGGAGGCGGGCTCAATAGATGCAGCATAAATAAAATTGAGCTTGCATTCCGAGGCGAACATCTCGCGCCTGTTTACCCTAAGATCTTCTAGCAGTTTTAGAGAGACTGGTTGCGTAAGTATCGTGGCTGTCCGCACGCATGTCCCAGCTTTAATATCTTTCATTTCATAGCCCCGAGACGCGCCATGAACTTCATGTTTAAAAGCATTCATTTTTAACTCCTAATGAGGTAAAATAGGCAAAACTATGCAACAACAACCAAATGTTGTAGAGCAATTTTGTTACAGTCAAGATCCGCTGCGAACAATATTCCAAAAAGCCCTAGGGAGGCACAATGCTCAGCGCCAGTGTCGTGTCCGACAGCGACACCCACACGGAAAACCGCACGCTCGCCATCATCTGCGTGGTGCATCTGATCAGTCATTTCTACTGGCTGCTGTTCGTGCCGATCCTGCCCGCTCTGAAGGACCTGCTCGGCGTGTCCTTCGTCGAGTTGGGCTTTGCCATCACAGTCATGAATCTGGTCTCGGCCCTGACCCAGGCGCCCACCGGCTTCATCGTCGACCGCTTCGGTGCGCGGCTGATGCTCATCATCGGCATGGTCCTGGGGTCAGCCGCCTTCATCGCCATCGGCCTGATGCCGACCTATCCGGTCCTGCTTGGCGCAGCTGCCATGATCGGCCTTGCCAATGCGGTCTACCATCCAGCCGATTATTCGATCCTTGCGGCGGAGATGAACCCGCAGCGCATGGGCCGCGCCTTCTCGATCCATTCCTTTGCCGGCTACCTTGGCTTTGCCGTCGCCCCGCCCATCATGCTGACCGCCACCCAGTTCGGTGGCCTGCGCTTCGCCCTCGTGCTGGCGGGCGTTTTGGGTGCGGTCTGTGCCTTGCCGCTCATCCCGGGCATGCGTCATGAACGCAAGCCGAAGAAGGGCAATGCCGCAGAAGCACCGAAGTCTTCGGCCAGCAGCCTGATCACCCCGGCGGTGCTCCTGCTGACGCTGATGTTCACCACGCTGAACCTGTCGACGAACATCCTGCAGACCTACATGGTCGTCTCGCTGGAAAGCCTGCATGGCCTGCCGCGCAACGTGGGCGCATGGGCACTGACGGTTTTCCTCTTCGCGCTGGTCGGCGGCATCCTGCTCGGAGGCCTCTTTGCTGATCGCGTGAAGCACCAGTCGCTCATCACTTCGGGCGGCCTCGCCCTGTCAGCCCTGTTCGTGCTGGCCGTGGGCTTTCTCGGCCTGCCGGCCGCAGCAACCATCGGCGCATTGGCGGTTGCCGGGCTGCTCGCCGGCATCATCGTGCCCTCGCGCGACATGCTGGTGCGCAACGCCTCGCCGCCCGGCGCGGTGGGCCGGGTCTTCGGCATCGTGACGACCGGCTTCAATTTCGGCGGCATGGTGGCGCCGCTCGTCGGTGGCTGGCTGATCGATCGCGGCGCACCGCTGTGGGTCTACATCACCTCGGCGAGCTTCATGTTCGCCTCGGTGGCTATCTCCGTGCTGGCCGATCGCAGCTCTGCGAAGAAGCCTCTCACCCCTTGAGGGCGTAGGTGGCGCTCAAGGTCGCAGGTCCGCCCGCCTCGACCGCTCCGCGCAGGACGAGGTCCTCAAGGTGGGCGAGCACGGACAGGCCCGCGGCCTTCGTCAGGCGCGAGTCGAGGCCGACATAGATCTCCGCCACGATCTCCTCGATGGTGCTCTCGCGCCTGCCAAGGCTATTGAGAATCGAGATCTCGCGCTGCCGCCTGTGATGGGCGAGCGCGCGCACGAAGCGCTGGGGCTCGCGCACAGGCCCGCCATGGCCCGGCCAGTAGATCGCATCGTCGCGGGCCCTGAGCTTGTCGAGGGAGGCCATGTAGTCGCCCATGACCCCATCGGGCGGTGCCACGATGGTGGTCGACCAGGCCATCACGTGATCGCCCGAAAACAGCGCATTCTCCTGCGGCAGGGCAAAGCACAGATGGTTGGACGCATGGCCCGGCGTCGCCACCGCCACCAGCGAGAAGCCCTCGCCTTCGAGCTGATCGCCATCGGCCAGGACCTGATCGGGCGCATGGTCGAGATCGTGGCTCGCATCGAGCCGCCCCGAGGGCGCGTTCTCGATGGGCACATGGCGCGCGCACCCCACGATGGGCGCGCCGGTCAGGGCCTGCAGTTGACGCGCGCCGGGGGAATGATCGCGATGGGTATGGGTGACGACGATCTGCGCCACGGTCTCGCCCGCAAGGGCTGCGGTCAGGGCTGCAATATGGGCCGCATCATCCGGGCCCGGATCGATCACCGCCACGCGCCCCTGCCCCACCACATAGGTGCAGGTCCCGGTGAAGGTGAAGGGCCCCGGATTGGGCGCAATCATCCGGCGCACGAGCGGCGACAGACGCAGCATCTCGCCCGATGGCGCAGCGGGCGACTTGTCGAATGGAATGTCGTCTTGCGGTGCTGACATGTCCTGCTGCTCTCCCTCGTCCCAGCATAGGGCGAGAGGACGCCTGCGCAAAACAGCAGTGCCGCGTTGCGCCCCTGTCCCGATGCTTTAGAAAGGGAATACCGGCGCGGCGCCGGAGGCCGGGACGATGCGACGCCTCATCATCGAAGAGCCCTATTCCAAGGCGGCCCTGTGGAGCCGCAGGCTCGCCAGCTTCTCGCTGGCGGTCGCGCTCATGGCCATCGCGCTGGCCCGCACCCAGCTCGTCGACACCACCGCTGTTCTCTCGGTCTTCGGGGCCGCCGTCGTCATCGCCTGCCTCGGCCTGCTCTTTGCCCTCTCGGCAGGCGTGGTCATCTGGCGCACGGGCCGCCGTGGCGTTGGGGCGGTCGTGGGCGGCGTCTTTCTGGCCGGGCTGCTGCTTGGCTACCCGACCTTTCTGGCCGCCCAGGCGGTCCGCCTGCCGCTCCTGAACGATGTCTCGACCGACCTCGTCGACCCGCCCGACTTTGCCCGCTCCTCACGCGCCACGGCCGAGCGCAACGGCCTCATTCATCCAGAGATCCCGGAGAGCTGGAGACAGGCCCAGCGCCGCGCCTATGCCGACCTGCAGCCCATCGTGCTGGACCTTGAGGCCGACGATGCCTGGCAGATCGTGCAGAAGGCCGTGGCTGCCCGCGGTTGGCGAATCATCGACCAGACGCGGCCCGGCGGCCGCACCGGCATCGGCCATGTGGACGCCATAGACCGGACGCTCATCATGGGTTTCCCGGATGACGTGACCATTCGCCTGCGGCCGCTGGCCGGACAGACCCGCATCGACATCCGCTCGGCCTCCCGCATTGGGCGCCATGACTTCGGGGCCAATGCGCGCCGCATCCAGCGCTTTGCGCAGGAGCTGCAGACCCAGCTCGACGCGCGCTGATCAGAGCGGGCCGAGACGCTCGACGCCAGATGCATCGATACCAGCCAGCAGCTCTGCCACAGTCCGCGCACCGACCGTCAGATCGGGTCCGATCTCCGCAAAAGGCACCAGCACGAAGGCGCGTTCTGCAAGGCGCGGATGAGGCACCTCAAGGCCGGGCTCGTTAATCGTGGCTGCGCCATAGGTCAGCACGTCGAGATCGAGCGTGCGTGGGCCCCACCGCAGGTCGCGCACGCGCCCCTGTTCGCGCTCGGTGGCAAGGCACAGGTTCAGCAGCGCACGGGCACTGATTTTGACAGCCAGAACCGCCACCATATTGAGGAAGGCGGGCTGGTCCGTCACACCCCAGGGCGCCGTCTGATAGACGTCGGAGCGCGCAAGAATCTCGACACCAGGCTCGGCAGAAAACCGCTCCAGCGCATGGCGAAAGGCCGCGCGCACATCGCCCAGATTGCCGCCCAGCGAGACGGCGGCAATCACCCGATCAGCCACGCGTCGCCTCTTCGCGAGTGAGGCGCAGCTCCACGCCGGCCGCCGCAATGCGCTCAGGGATCGGCGGCTTGAGCTTCATAACGCGAACGAAGACTTCGTCCACTTCCGGGAACTGGGCGAGCAGGCCCTTGGCGAGTTCGACACCGGCGCTCTCCACGAGCTTGTGGCGCTTCTCGGTGAAGATGCGCCGCGTCGTCGAGACGATCGCGCCATAGTCGAGCGCATCGGACAAATGATCGCTGCCGGCAGGCCTTGTCAGGTCGGTCAGCAGTTCAAGATCAATCGTATAGGGTTGGCCGAACTCGCCCTCGTGGGGATGCCAGCCATGATAGGCATGCAGTTCGAGCTGGGCGATGACCACGCGGCCCTTGATCGTCATGGTACCTCCACTGATGCCGGATCCATGATCGCGGCAAACATCTTCATTGCATCCACATGCGCCGCCACATCGTGCACGCGCACGATGGCAGCACCATTCATGGCGCCCACGACTGCGGCGGCCACAGACCCGATCACACGGTCCTTGGGCGCCGTGCGGCCGGTTGCAAGACCAATGGCCCGCTTGCGCGAGACCCCGAGCAGCACCTCGCAGCCCAGCTCTTCCTTGAGCCGCCCCAGCTCGCGCACGGTGGTGAGGCTCTGGGGATGGGTCTTGCCGAAGCCGAAGCCCGGATCAACGATGATGCGCTCGCGCTTCACGCCCGCGGCCAGCGCGATCTCGATGGAGTATCGCAGGAAAGCAATCACCTCGGCCATGACATCGATCGAGGGATCATCGCTCTCGCGGTTGTGCATGAGGATGACCGGCACATCGGCGGCAGCGGCCACCTTCGCCAGCTCAGGATCGTGCTGGAAGCCCCACACGTCATTGATGATGGTGGCGCCGGCCTCGATCGCGGCGCGTGCTACCTCGGCCTTCATCGTGTCGATGGAGATCGGCACGTCGGTCTTGGCGGCGAGCCCCCGGATGACCGGGAAGATGCGTGCAATCTCTTCA
>CAISZN010000547.1 GCA_903889985.1 uncultured Hyphomicrobiales bacterium
ATGCCTTCACCAAGTGGTGGGGCCCCTCCCCCGACAGCCAGATCGTCACCTTCCCGCTCAATCGCGGCGAGGACATCTTCGTCTTCGCCACCATTGCGCAGGACGACTGGGTTGAGGAATCCTGGACCCAGCCCGGCGATCCGCAGGACATCCGCACGGCCTATGCGGGCTTCCATCCGGAAGGGCGGGCCCTGATCGAGGCCGTGGACGAGGTCATGCGCTCGGCGCTCCATGTGCGCGACCCGCTCGCCCTCTGGTCGAAGGGCCGCATCACCCTCTTGGGCGATGCCTGCCACCCCATGACGCCCTTCATGGCGCAGGGCGCCTGCATGGCCATCGAGGATGGCGTGGTGCTGGCCCGCAGCCTCGCAGGCGTGGAGCCTGCCGGAATCCCTGCCGCACTGCTGCGCTACGAGAACACGCGCCGTGCCCGCACGGCCCGCGTCCAGATCGGCTCGCGTGGCAACGAATGGCTGCGCGATGGCGGCAATGCGGACTGGCTCTATGGCTACGACGCCTGGGCTGCGGAACTCGCTGCCTGATCACCTTGGACCGCGCGGCTCCTGCCGCGCATGCGGGCCGCAGGCCCATGGTCCAAAAGAATGGAGAGGTTGATGAAGCGCATCCTCGCGGCCGTTGCTGGCCTATTCATGAGCGTGGCCGCGCAGGCAGCCGAAGGCGACATGCGGGTCACCCTGCTTGGCACCGGCACGCCCGTGCCCTCGCCGGAGCGCTTCGGCTACAGCACCCTCGTCGAGGCGGGCGGCAAGAAGCTCATCTTCGACTTCGGCCGTGGCATCACCATCCGCCTCGCCCAGTTGCGCATCCCCTTCGGCAGCGTGGATGCGCACTTCCTAACCCACTTTCACTCCGACCATCTGGTCGGCCTGCCCGATCTCTGGCTCACGGGCTGGCTGCGGCCTGCCTATGGCAATCGCAACAACCCCTTCGTGATCTATGGCCCGCCCGGCCTGAAGATCCTCACCAAGGGCCTGACCGATGCCTTCGTGCGCGACATCGAGATCCGCAAGGCCGATGAGAAGGACCCGGACGCCGGCATCGCCTTCGACGTGCACGAGAGCCTGCCCGGCACGGTCTATGAGCAGGCCGGGGTCAAGGTCATCGCCTTCCATAACGACCATGGCCCGCTGGTGACGCCATCCTATGGCTACAGGATCGAATATGGCGGCAAGTCCGTCGTCCTGTCCGGCGACACCCGCTACAACGAGGAAGTCGCCCGGCAGGCCAAGGGCGCTGACCTGCTGATCCACTGCGTGACTGTGATCCCCGACGCCCTGATGGCCCAGAACCCCGGCTACCAGGCCATTCTGCAGCACCTGTCCTCGCCCGAGGACGCGGCCCGCACCTTCTCCGAGGCAAGGCCGAAGCTCGCCGTCTACAGCCACATCGGCCTGAATGGCGACGCGAAGGAAGATGACCTCGTCGCCCGCACCCGCAAGGTCTATGAGGGACCTCTGGTGGTCGGCAAGGACCTCATGTCGATCTCGCTGGCAGGGCCCGAGCCGAAGATCGAGCCGCGACCCTGAGGGCGGGCTTGCTGGCCCCGTGCCGCGTTGCTAGAGCAGCTTGACGGGCACGAGGACCGACCATGGCTGCTGTGATCGACGGGCATTCCAACGGCGTCTACATCATCTCCATCACGCCCTTTACGGCCGAGGGGAAGATCGACTGGGCCTCGACCGACCGGCTCATCGACTTCTACCTGGACCGTGGCGTGTCAGGCGTGACGATCCTGGGCATCCTGGGCGAGGCCCACAAGCTCAGCGACAGCGAGTCCCTCGATTTCGCCCGCCACTACCTGAAGCGCATCAATGGCCGCGTGCCGGTTATCGTGGGCGCAAGCCTCTCCTCGAACGACCGCATCGCCGAGTTCGCCGCAGCCTCCATGGATGCAGGCGCCGGCGGCGTCATGATCGCCCCCCTCGCGGGCCTCAAGACCGACCAGCAGATCCTCGACTATTACGCCGGCGTCTTCCAGAAGCTCGATCCGAAAACCCCCGTCTGCGTGCAGGATTTTCCGCAGACGACCGGCGTTTACATGTCGGCGGGCACCTTCATCACGCTGGTCGACCGGCATCCCTCCATCGTGATGTTCAAGCACGAGGACTCGCCTGGCCTGCGCAAGCTGAGCCAGATCCGCAAGGCCTGCGACGGCCAGGCGCGACGCCGCATCTCCATCCTGTGCGGCAATGGCGGCCTGCACCTGCCTCAGGAAATGCGCCGTGGCGCAGACGGCGCCATGACGGGCTTTGCTTTACCCGAAATGCTGGTCGGTGTGGCCCGCATGGGGCTTGCTGGCGATTTCGAA
>CAISZN010000548.1 GCA_903889985.1 uncultured Hyphomicrobiales bacterium
GTGGCCAATCCTTCGCGCTTGAGGCGGGCAATAGCCTTGATGGCGGTTGCATGGGAGACGCCGAGGCGACGCGCGACATCGGTCGGCCGCGCCTCCCCATTGGTGGCCAGCAGATCGGCGATCAGCTCGACATAATCCTCGGTGATCGCCGTGGACTGGGCCGTGCGGGTCTTGCCGAAACGCCGCGCCTGAGTTGTCTCGGCTGGCAGTTCGGTCGGCGGTTCCGCACGTTGACCCGTGGGCTGGGCTGTCATTCAGCTCTCCTGCGCCCTCGGCGCATTGCTCCTGCGCCTCCCCCAGGCGCCGGTCACCAGCCAAACGGCAGAACCGGACTTCCGTCAAGCGTGGGAAGGCGTCTTTGCCTAGGCCGTGATGCGGGGCCGCTTGGTCGCCACCACCTGCGCCTGAACGCGCTCGGTGCTGAACTGGCCCCTCAGCACGATGGCAAAGGTCAGCGCCACGATGGCCAGCAGGGTCATCCACCAGAGCTGCGCCCCAGCCAGACCCGAAATGCCGATGCCGCAGACGCTGGCCAGGGCCGCGAGGGCAAAGGGCGCCATGTTTCGCCCAAAGCGGGCTGCTGACTGAAAGGCAAACCAGAACAGGGCCGCAAGCGCCGCGGCCCCGGTCACGCCAAGCTCATACCAGACGTCGAACAGCAGGCCGCGGGGCGTGCGTGGCGGCAGGATGCCGGCGACCAGCGCGCGAATCGCAGCATCGAAACCATGGCCTGTCACCAGACGCAGGCCTTCGCTGCGCACCACCGTGCCCCAGTCGAACAGCAAAGCAGCAAGCCCGTTGGGGTCGATGCGGTTGGGCAGCAGAGGGGAGAAGACGATCGGAATCAAGGGCGCCAGAAGGATCAGCAAGGCCACGAACCCGCCAAGGACCCGTCCGGTTACTGTGGGATTCGAAACGGCCAGCGAGAAGGTCAGCAGACCCACGATCAGAGCAACCAGCGCCATCGGTGTCCAGACCAGCGCGACCGCGACGGAAGCGACAATGGCAAGGCTTCCTGCCGAAGCAATGCGATCGCGCAGGACCAGGGCATTCAAAGCCGGCCAAAGCAGGACAACGACACCGATCGTGGCGCGCTGCAGGGTTGTGCCATCAGGATCGGTGGCGCGCACCACCTGCGGCGCCACGAAGGCGACGATGATGATGGCGAGCGAGGCTGCCGCCGTGCCGATTGACACGAGATTGGAGTTTGAGGCCCGGATGTGGTCTGGCAGCGCCGCGACGCCGACCCCCACCAGCAGGGCCGTCCCGAGCGTCTTGATGTAGCGTTCGATCGCCAGATCCACATAGGGCGTCCACAGCAGGGACAGTCCGGTCCATGCCAGCAGGAAGACCGAGGCGAGCAGGATCGGCGAGCCCACCGCTGTTGCCAGATGCCGCTGAAGGCGCTCCACGGCGCCCGGCTGCAGGAAGGCGCCGATCAGCATCAGCACAGCACCAACGGGCATCAGCACAAACAACAGGCGACGGGACACCACTGCGGCACAGGGAGTCCCGACCGTGAGCACGAGCACGCCAAGGCGCAGCACGAGGTTGGCCGCACCGGCTGCCGGATCCTGATAGGCCTTCTGCTTGCTCAACATGGCGATGGCTGCATGACACGCGAAAAGAAGTGCTAGCTTACATGGCATGTCATGCGCGGACTGTGCGTATGTTGCAACACACTGTTGTAAATGAGCCGCTTATTCGTCGTGGCCTGGCTTGCGACGCATGGACTTGGTGCCCGAGCGAACTTTCTTGCCCTCCACACGGCGCAGCTTGGACGCATAGGTCGGTCGCGTGGCGATGCGCGGCGGGTCGCGGTGGCTGGCCTCCCGCAGAATCTCGATCAGCCGGTCCAGTGCATCGGCCCGATTGCGCTCCTGGGTTCTGAAACGCTGGGCGAGGATGACGATATCGCCTTCCTGGGTCATCCGCCGGCCGGCAATGGCCGGCAGGCGCTGGCGGACATAATCGGGCAGGCCCTGCGCCTGGGCGCTGCGGAAGCGCAGTTCGACCGCGGTCGAGACCTTGTTGACGTTCTGCCCACCGGGGCCCGAAGAGCGCACGAAATTCTCTTCGAGATCACTCTCGTCGATATAGGTGCGTGCGTTGATCCGGATAACCATGGGCTCTTGTAGCAGAAGCCGGGCGCTGGATCAGCCCTCGCGCGCGCCCGCATCGATGTCGGGCCGCCTCATGACGCGGATCGAAATCAGCGCCATGACCAGCGCGAGGCCCGCCCCGATCACGTAGAAGCTCGCCCCAAGCCCTGCCACGGTCGCAACGGAGCCCATGGAAATGGGCGTCACCGCCGAGGCGACGCGATTCGCTGTCGTGCGCAGGGCTGCACCACGGGCAAGCGCCCCGCTGCCTGCCGCATCAGCCAGAATCGACAGCATGAGGGGCTGGCTCAGCCCCATGCACAGGCCGCGCAGGGCCGCAGCAGCACCAAGCATCCAGAAGCCATCGAGGGACGGCGTGATCGAGACGAAGAAGATCGATCCGAAAGTCGTCCAGATCAGGACCCAGAGCGGGCTCATGTAGCGGGTCGTATAGCCGACCCACAGGGAACTCACGGCACCCAGCGCCGAGCAGCAGGTCACCAGCAGCCCGATCTGAGTGGCTGGCAGGCCGATCTGGTGCAGATAGACCGGATAGAACGAGTCCTGCACGCTGCTGGCGGCAATGCGCATGACAGTGATCAGCAGGACCGTCTGCATGGCAGGTTCCGCCGCCATGAACACGGCATCCCGATAGTCAGACAGGCGCGGAATCAGGTCTCCCCACCGCAGCTTACGGCGCTCGGCCGTGGACCCGTCTGCATCCGTGGTGATGAACATGGCCGAGACGGCAATGCCAGCCGCCCAGATCGAGAGCACGGTGAAGGCACCCCAGACACCCACATAATCCCAGGCAAGACCCGCGATGGGCGGTCCGGAAAAGCTGCCGAGCCGCAGGCAGAAGGAGAACCGCCCCGCATATGTGGCGCTGCCCGACAGCAGGCGTCCGAAACAGGTCTGGGCGCCGATCCAGCCCATGGAAGAACCATAGCCGTTGAGCATCTGCAGGGCGATGACCGCCGGAATCCAGCTCACGACGGGAACCAGTGGCAACACCACGGCGCTCATGAGCGCGCAGCCGATCATGATCTGGCGGACGCCGACCCGATCCATCAGCGCGCCACCGTGGATGGAAAACAGAAAGGGCAGGATGTTGCGCGCGCCAACCACAAGGCCGATCATGGCCGTCGACACGCCGACGCTCGCAAGCCACAGCGGCAGGACGACGGAAGCCACATCCACCAGGGAATTGGAAAAGAACCCGGCCGCATAGATCGGCATCTGGGTTCGCATGGGCACAGGCTGGAGGCCTGCCGTCTTCAGCATGCTTTACCCATCCAGCCCAATTCAGGTCCCCACGGTTATTTGCACAACCTTAGCAGGTGGATTCCCGAGCGGCCAAGGGTACAGGTGTCGCCGGTTGAAGATGTCGCGGGGTTCAGAGACGCTTGATCGCCGTAATCGGGCCAAAGCTCTTCTGCAGGATGCGATCGCGCGCCACCCGCAGGGGCTCGCTGGCCACCAGCATATGATGGCCATTGGCATGCAGCAGCCGGTCGGCATCCTGCATGACGCCCACATGGCCCTTCCAGAAGACGAGGTCGCCACGCTGCAGGCCCTTGAGATCGTCACCGACTGTCAGTGGCGCCCCGAGTGCGGCCTTCTGCATGTCCGTGTCGCGCGGACACACATGGCCTGCTGACTGGAGCGACACCTGCACGAGGCCGGAGCAGTCGATGCCATTGCTCGACTTGCCGCCCCACAGATAGGGCGCATTCAGGAAGCGCTCGGCGGTCGCAACAAAGTCCTCGCAATACTGGTCGAGCGGCGCCAGATGGGCGGCAAAGATCCAGCCTTGCCAGGGCACGCAGGCAAAGTCCCCGCGCAGCTCCGTCACCTGCACCTGCGCGCCAAGGGGCAGCGTGCCGACAAGCGGCATCTTCATGTCAGGACCTGGATAAATGATTGTCTGCAGCTCGGTTACCCTGTGTGTCAGCGCGGGTGCATCAAACCCCAGCGCGTTGGTGGAGACATAGCCCACGTAGCCGTCACGGGTGAGCTGGCCCCAGCACCAGCCCTCATCGCCACGCTCATAGACGATGATCTCCTCCCCGAAGAGCGCCTGCGTGTCGATCGACACATCTCGGCGCGGCTCAGGCGACATCGGCAGCACCGGCACTTCGGCGCGCATGGGCTGGCCCACGACATAGCGATCGGCTGCAATCACGCCGCGCAGATGCTCGGCGGCGAGATCAGGCCGGGCTGGTGTGATGCGCCGGTCATAGGCTGCAGTCATGGCTGTATCACTCGGTTGCCGTCTGCACCTTGGCACGCACGAGGTCGCCAAGGCTCTCGACATAAAGGACGCCCTTGACCGTGCGCTGGACGATGACATTGCGCTTGTCCTCGTCATCGCGACGACGTGCGATGATCTCCTGCTTGCCCATAGAATCCAGCGCGCGGGTCACGACAGGTTTCGTCACGCCAAGCTTCCTGGCCAGACCACGCACCGTATGCGGTGGCGCTTCAAGATAGACCGTCAGCAGGATGGCGAGCTGGCGCAGGGTGAAGTCGGGCATGCCCTCGGGCTTGCCTTCGCGCACGAGGCCGAGGGATAGCTCGTGGAGCAGCTTCAGGGCCTGCTCGTTCTTGAGGTCAACCGACATCACGCATCCTGCCTGCGGGCGGCGCTGTCTTCGCCCGTTTTGGCCGCCCATGCAAGCGTCAGTCGGGAGGTCCTATTCACGGCCGCTGCGCGCGATGTGAACCGACACGGCGGAAAGCGCGAGACTGACGCCCACAACTGTGAGAACCCCCGGTGCCCCGGTCGCCGCAGCCAGAATGGACGCGACGAACGGCAGCGTGACCTGCCCCAGGCGGTTGCCGGTGATCCGAAGGGAGACCGCCGTCGCCCGCGCCTGTGTTGGCACCATTTCGACGATGCTGGTCAGGCTCAGCGTCGTGGCGATGCCAAGGCCAAGGCCCATGGAGGCGGACGCCACATACATCCAGGCCTGCGGGATCGGCAGCGCCAAAGCCGCAAGTGCTGCTCCCGACAGGATCATGCTCCAGACCGTCAGCGGCACCCGGCCCATGGCCGTGATCATGGAGGCATAGAACAGGCGCGAGACGATGGCGAAGACAGAGCGTACCGTCAGCAGATAGCCGATCGTGCTCGCATCGATATGCCGCTCGGTCCCCAGCAGGGGCAGATAGACGGTGATGAGATCCTGCGCCGTGATCGTATTGATGCCAGCAAGCAGGACCACGATGAACCCCGGTGTGCGCAGCAACGTGGCAAGCGGAACACGGGGCACGTCATGGGCCTCTCCCCTGGGCTTTGGCGGCGTGCGCAGAAGCAGGGAGAGCAGAACGCTCAGGCCCGACACGAAAGCGCCGACCATGAAAAGAACATGCGTATCCGGCACGGTGGCATTGCCGCCCACATAGGCGACCACATAGGGGCCTAGCCCTTGGCCCATGCCTGTCGCCACCAGAAAATTGCCGAAGACGGCATCGCGATTGTGGTCACCGGCGGCGCGCACGCACAGCATCTGGTGAGACGCCATGAGAAACAGGTGGCCAATGCCCAGCACCGCCGTGGAGACGAGAATCAGCACCGCGGACGAATTCAGGAAATAGAGTCCGAGCGCTCCGACGAAGAAAATGAAGGCGCCGATCTTGGCCGCCCGCGCATCATGGCCCTGATCGATGAAGCGACCGACGGAGACCGCCAGGAAGACGGGCAGGATGGCGAAAGTTGCAGAAATCGATCCAAGCCAGACAATCGGCAGGTCGAGTTCGAGAATGCGATAGGAGGTGGTGACCCGAATGAGCCCGGTGAGGGTCTGCACGACAAGCCCGTGCATCATGAGCGGGATCAGCAGCGCATAGTTCACCCCTAGCACCGGCCGATGGCCGGATGTTTCGCCAGCCATATCTGTGACGTCCTCCCTGATCCCTGTGTAGCGACCCCCTGTACCCTCGGGCAAGCTCACATGTTCAGGTGGCCTTGCCGCACCGCGCCTCGATCAGGTCGAAAAGCAACCGGGCTGTTTGTATATCACCACCTTCGGGCTTGCCGGGCTTGGTCGAGGGGTTCCATCCGTAGATGTCGAAATGGGCCCAGGCACGGGCCTTCTCGATGAAGCGGCGCAGGAACAGGGCCGCCGTAATCGAGCCTGCGAAGGGGCCGTTCGACACGTTGTTGATGGTCGAGATCTTGCCCTCGATCAGGCTGTCGTAGGGCTCCCACAGGGGCAGACGCCAGACTGGATCCGCGACGGCCGTGCCATGCTGGGCAATTTCCTGCGCCAGCCCATCGTCCATGGTGAAGAAGGGTGGCAGGTCGGGACCCAGGGCCACGCGGGCAGCACCGGTGAGGGTGGCGAAGACAAACATGAGGTCGGGGGATTCCGCATCGCCAAGCGCAAGTGCATCGGCAAGAATCAAGCGACCCTCCGCATCCGTATTGCCGATCTCGACCGTGTGACCCTTGCGGCTGGGATAGATATCCCCCGGGCGGAAGGCATTCCCGGCGATGGAATTCTCCACAATCGGCAGCAGCACGCGCAGTCGCACCGGAAGCTCCGCCGCCATGATCATGCGCGCCAGCGCCATGGCAGTCGCAGCACCCGCCATGTCCTTCTTCATGAGCAACATGGCGCTGGAGGGCTTGATGTCGAGGCCGCCGGTATCAAAGCAGACGCCCTTGCCCACCAGCGTCACCTTGGGACCCTTGGCAGGCCCCCAGACGAAGTCGACGAGACGTGGCGCCTGAGCACCGGCGCGGCCGACCGCGTGGATGAGCGGGAAATTCTGATCCAGAAGCTTGTCGCCGCGAATGACGGTGGCCTTGGCCTTGAACTGCTTGGCCAGCGCAAGGGCCGCGGCCTCGAGCGCGTCGGGGCCCATGTCGTTGGTCGGGGTGTTGACGAGGTCACGTGCCAGGAACTGCGCCTCAGCCATCTGCTCGAGGCGTGCTGCATCGAGGCTGTCAGGGGCGACGAGGCGCGGCTGCTTGGAGCTGTTGGGCTTGTAGCGGGTGAAGCGATAGGTCGAGAGCAACCAGCCAAGAGTGGCAAGCTCCAGAGCTGGCAGACCGCCCGGTGGCTCATTGGCGAAGCGATAGGTCCCCTCCGGCAGGACGGGCACGAGCCTGCCGGCGATGAGCGCGTCCCGCCAGGCAGCCTCCTCCCCGGCAAGACCAAAGAGGACACCCGCAAGGGAACCATCCGTATCTGGCAGCAGGCAATGGGTGCCAGCCTTGGGGGCGAAGGCCGACGCCACGGCAAAGGCCGACTGGCGCTTGGGCAGCTTGTCGCGCAGGGCGGGCCAGGTCTCCTTGGTGACGAACCAGACGGGGATGGCAAGCTTCGAGGGCGCGGCAAACAGTTTGGGCATTCCAGGCTCCATGGCTGAGGGACGCATTAACGGATGATTAGGGTTAACGGATTATTGCTACGAGACCAGCGAAGAACGCGAGGTCCAGCGTCCATGACCCGTCTCTCACAGTCCCGTCCCCTCTGCAGCCTGCCTGCTGCCGGTCTCAAAGCCGCCCTCGTGCTGCTGCCGGTGCTGCTGGGCGGTTGCAAGACCATGGGCCTGTCTGACCTCACGGCCTCCATTTCGCAGCCCGCCCAAGAGTCCATGCCGACCTCGGAGGAAGGGCTGCGCCGCTACACCGAGAACCTCGGCAAGCGTTATGATTCGAACCCGGACGACAAGGGCACCGCGCTTGCCTATGCCAAGGGCCTTCGCCAGCAGGCGCAGTTCGCCCAGGCTGTCGCCGTGCTGCAGCGCGCCGCGATGAAGGCACCGGAGGATCTCGAAGTGCTCGGCGCCTATGGCAAGGCGCTTGCGGATGCGGGCCAGCTCGCGGAAGCCGCAGAAGTCCTGTCCAAGGCGCACACGCCGGAGCGGCCGAACTGGTCGATCCTGTCGGCCCAGGGTTCGGTTGCCGACCAGCTTGGCGATCACGCCAATGCGCAGGAGCTTTATCGCGCTGCCCTCAAGATTGCGCCCAACGAGCCTTCCGTTCTGTCGAACCTCGGCCTGTCCTATGCCCTGACCAAGCAGCTGCCGCAGGCCGAAGACACCCTGCGCCGTGCTGCGGCCGATCCGCGTGCCGACACCCGCGTGCGCCAGAACCTCGCCCTCGTCCTCTCGCTCGAAGGCAAGTTCAAGGAAGCCGAGGAACAGGCACAGAAGGACCTGCCGCACGATCAGGCCGCCGCCAATGTCACCTCCATCCGCCAGATGATTGCCCAGTCTAACACCTGGCGCGAGCTGCAGCGGATTGATGGTGCACCGGCTCCTGTCGCGGCCGCTGCAGCTACCCCCAAGACCACGTCGAAGGTTGCGCGCGCTCCAGCAAGGCCAGCGGCAACAGCAGCGACGGAAAAGCCCGTCGCACCGGACAATACGGCCTTCCGTATCCTGAGCGACGAAGACCTCACCAACTGAAGGGGGCCACTGGCGCCCTCACCCGCTTCCCTGCACGGCATCACCAGAGCGGCCCCCGGTTTGCGTGGCTGCTGACGCACGACTAGGCTCCTCCCAACCGGCTGCCATGCCGGATGCAAATGTGCGGAGGACGCCACCATGCGGGGACAGCTGCGCTGCCTTGCGCCGGGCCTTCATGGAGACCTGGAAAGATCCGGAGCTGCTGGCTGAAGCCTGGAAGATGACTCTCGAAGTGGGCCCCATCAGTGGCGAGAACCTGCAGGCCATGCTGGCAAGGATCCACGCAAGCCCGCCAGAGATCCTGCAGAAGACGCGCGAGGCGATCCGCCTGAAACGCTGAGGATGATTTCAGGTTCGGGCACCAAAGCAAAAAGCCCCGCCGGGAAGGGCGGGGCTTTGAATGATCTCAGAACTCTTCCCAGTCGTCCTCGGCTGCCTTCGGCGCTGCCTTGCGGGCCACCGCCGCACTTCCGCCAGAGGATGCTGCTCGCGAGGCAGCAGGCTTGGGAAGCGGCTTGGGCGCCGGCTTGGGTGCCAGCCGCGGCGGAGCGGCCGTCGCATGAGCAGGCTTGGCGGGCGTCGCCGGAGAAGCTGACGCAGCGGGCTTGACGGAAGCAGACTTGGCAGAGGCCTGCGCTGGGGCAGACTTCGTCGGGGTCCGCAAGGCCACGTCGCGTCCGACCTGGAAGCGGCTGACGAGATGCATGAGGGTATCGGCTTCCTGACGCAGGTTGAGGCTTGCCGCAGCGGTCTCCTCGACCATGGCGGCA